>NZ_CAXTNE010000013.1:9506-56631 GCF_964245445.1 uncultured Nostoc sp. | reverse complement strand
GGACTGGGGACTGGGGACTGAGGACTGGGGATTAGAAAAGAATTTTCCCAATACCCAGTCCCCGACCCCCAGTACTCAATCTCTATTTATGCTATTTTTTCTTCATTTTTCAATGCTAAACGAGCAAGTCCATAACAGATTAGGGCATTGACGATGAGGAAGAAGCGTGCTAAGTGACCACTTCCCAAACCCATAACTGCTGGATCGAAAAACGCACTTACTGTCAAGCACGCTGCTACACCTAAGGTTGAACCAATGGCAAACCATCTCCAACTAGGATGTCCCAGCAGCAATGCCATTAACACAATGGGAATCAGTACGCTGGCAAATAGGGGATTTAATGCATCGGTTCCCTGGAGAGTATTTCCTAGTTCGGGAATTGAACTGCCCAAAACCCGGAAAGGCCATTGGGGAAGATCAAAAATATAGATTCCTTTGAGGAAGAATAACCCGGAACTGCCAGCGATTAGTCCACTAAATAAAGACCAACTCCAAGTGAAGGGGAAGTAAACCCGTAAAAACCAAGCCAGTAGATAGGAACCAACTACCATTAAAACCTTGGGTAACAGTGCTACTGCACCACCATCAATCCAAAAGCCGGGGTTAAGATAACCGTTATCTCGTAACCATCGAAAGAAATCTGGAAAACTGATTTGTCCACTAAAGGCTAGTTTTACTGCTGCTTCGGCATTGAGTTGTCCAGCGCCATAATAGTTCAAACCATCATCCTGGATAACTCGCGCCGACTGCTTGAGGACTTTTAAGACTTCATCTGGTTCTTTGATCCCAGCAGCTTTGATTAATGCCGCAACACCAGCAACGTGGGGAGAAGCCATGCTTGTACCCTGGAAGCCCAGAAATACCCCTTCGCCCTTTTCGTCGATAGTTTCTTGGAGAATCTTACCAGCTTCACTACCACCAGGAGCAGAGATATCTACCCCAGCGCCAAAGTTAGAATAGGGCGCTCTTTCACCATCTGGGCCAATTGCGGAAACGCCAATGACGTAAGGATAGCGGGCTGGATAGCTTGCCCCATTGGTGTTTTCATTTCCGGCTGCGGCAATGATAACTACGCCTTTTCTATGGGCATACTCGATCGCTTCTTTCATCAACTTGCTTTCACCGCCACCCCCTAAGCTCATATTAATCACATCTGCGCCTTTATCAGCAGCAAATTTAATCGCTTCGGCAATATCGGCTACAGTACCGCCACCATAAGAACTAAGTACCTTTAGCGGCATCAGACTGGCTTCGTAAGCAATTCCAGCTACGCCATATTTGTTATTTGTGGCTTGGGCTATAGTTCCGGCAACATGGGTACCGTGACCATTATCGTCTGTGGCTTCTTCTCGGTCGTTAACGAAATCATAGCCTTTAACGAATTTTGTCTCATACAAGTCACGCACTTTGGTAATACCAGTGTCAATTACTGCAACTGTGATACCACTGCCTTTAGTTTGACTCCATGCGCCTTCTATGCCGATTTTGTGTAAGTTCCACTGCTTGCTGTAATATTGGTCATTGGGGCCAATTAATGAAGGGGTTGTCTCATCATCACCTTCTTGAGGTCTCAAAAATTCTCCCAGCCAAGCGGCTTTACCTGGTTGAGGAATCTTATTGTAGATATAGTTTGGTTCAATGAATTCTGTCGCTTGGGCAAACTGAGATTTTTTCAGTTCTTTGAGCCGTTGGCGATCGCCCTTGATAATATAGACATTATCTTTTTTGGAAAACTTGTTGTCTAATTGGGGTGTAACGTTATATTGTTTGGCGATCGCTTGCAGATCCTGTTCCACAACCAGTGATGGAATATCTTCCCGAAAATCAAGCACAATCGTCTCAAACTCTCCTTTAGCTGCCAATCCCTGGAAATTCAGGAAACCAAATATGGCAGATCCTAGCCCAATGACAAACAAGCACAATAATATAAGCTTTCTCATATTAACTCATCACCGCTTTTTGCCAGTTTGCTCACTACCATAACTTATCTCTATCCTTTAGTGGTGGATTTTGCACTTTTAGTTACAAGTTGCACTCAGGAATTTTTTAAACAATGGAACGTGGTCTTTTGTGGTTGCCGTTATTAGTAATGTTTTTCTGGTTGGCTTGGCAAGGCTCGAAGGAATATCAAAAAGTTGAAGCCTATCGCGCTTGGGCAGAGCAATTTGAACGGGCTAAGTATGATATCTACGCTGTATTAGGTCAAAGAGGCAACAACCTAACTTGGGGAAAACCCACGCCTAAAGGGCCTGTTAAACTAGAAACATTCTCTTTGCTTGATGTTAAAGAAATATATCTTTTAGTAGATGACAAAAAAGTAGATTTAGAGAGTATACCAGAAAAAGGTCGTTCTATAGAGTTAGAATTTCTATTTTCCGAATCTACTGATTCAGTGCGGGTTCCGTTTACAGAAATCCCTTTGGCAGCAGAATGGGGTAAGTTTTTGCAGGGGGCGTTAGAAAGTTTGCGATCGCAAGCGAATCAGTAGTACCGCCAGGCGGAAGTCAAAAGTCAAAGAATTGTATTCCAAGCTTTTGCATCATTTGAAATTGTATGTTTATTTACGCTGTGCTGTAATAGTTAGATTAAGTCTCTACATGCCGGAAAATCAGCGTTATTCAAAGATTATGGTGTGAGCTTTCTACTGCTTAAGGTAAAAATACCGTATTTAGGACTGAATAACAACGCCAAAATAAAGAATCCCGATACTACTAAAACGATCGCAGGCCCAGAGGGCAAGTTATAAAAGTAGCTGAGGTACATACCGCTAATACTAGAAATTACGCCAATTACCGCACCCAAAATCATTACATAGTTGAGGCGTTTAACTAATAAATAGGCGGTAGCTCCTGGTGTAATTAAAAGTGATAATACTAAAATGACACCAACAGCTTTCATACTGGCGACTATTGTTAAAGCTATTAGTACCATCAGTCCAAAGTTCAGCCGATTGACGGGTAAACCTGCGGCTTGAGCGCCTAAAGGATCAAATGTGTAAAATAAAAGCTCTTTATATAGTAAAAGAACAACTATTAAAACAATAGTGGCAATAATAGCAGTATCCCGTACTTCATCAATAGTAACACCAAGAATGTTACCGAAAAGGAAGTGGTTAAGGTCGATTTTATTATCTTTTTGAATAACAGTAATTAAGGTGATACCAAGGGCAAAGAATGCTGAAAAAACTATGCCCATTGCCGCATCTTCTTTAATTGGCGATCGCACTCTAATCCAAGTGATCGCCATTGTACTCAAAACTCCGGCTATAAATGCCCCAATATATATATTTGCTCCCACCATAAAAGCGATCGCTAGTCCTGGCAAAACTGAGTGACTGATGGCATCACCCAGCAAGGCTAATCGTTGTACGATCAAGTAGCTGCCTACGACTGCACACAACATCCCAACTAAAATAGCAATCACCAGCGATCGCTGCATAAAGCCGTATTGCAACGGCTCAATTAATGCTTGTAACATATTTTGTCATTTATCATTTATCATTCATTAATGCCTCATACCCAATGACATTTTATGCAGCGTCTGAAAAGTACATTACTTTACCACCATAAGCACGATGTAGATTCTCTTGTGTAAGTACTTGTTGCCGTGAACCTGTGGCGATTAATTCACGATTTAGTAATATTAAATCATCAAAATGGGTGATTGATTCCCCTAATTCGTGGTTGACTACTAGCACGATTTTGTTATCGGCGGCCAGTTCATGGAAGACTTCAAAAATCACTGCCTGGGTTTTTTGATCAATGCCTACTAGAGGTTCATCAAAGCAGAAGATTTCTGCTTGCTGTGTTAAAGCACGGGCTAAAAATACGCGTTGTTGTTGTCCTCCTGATAATTGTCCAATGGGGCGATCGCAATATTGGCTCATCCCAACTCTTTCTATGGCATTTTTCGCTACTTGGCGGCTAATTGTCGAGAAGCTACGCAACCAGCCTGTTTTCTTTACCCGTCCCATCATTACTACATCCCACACTGTGGCAGGGTAAGTCCAGTCAATTTGGCTACGTTGTGGTACATAAGCAACTTTATCTAGTTGTTGCATCAAGGGTTTGCCTTGGCATAGCACCGTACCACTACTAACAGGAACCAAGCCTAACATTGCTTTCATCAGCGTACTTTTGCCAGCACCGTTGGGGCCAAAAATACCCGTCAGTTTTCCCGCTTTGACGATGCAGTTGACGTCCCTTAAGGCTTCTTGTGTCCGGTAGTATACCCCTAAATGGGCAATGCTAATTGCTGCTTTGGAACTCGTGTCAAAAGCTTTGATAGTTTTTGCAGGCATTTCCTCTATTTTTGTCTGGAATAGGCTTAATTTGGCAGGAAAAGAGACGTTTTTCATAATCAGATTTAAATATTTATTTTTTGAGCTTACTATAAAAATGAGAGAAATATGAAAAAATCTATAATTAGATGTAATATGCAAGATAAATGAAACTAATACTAGAGATAGACAGCAGTAATCCTTACGGCAAGGAAATAATCAGCAGGATCAAGGGAAAAATTATTTTCCGGCTTTGTTTGGGAATGCTTGTGCCTTTGGCTTTATTCAGTTGTACCCAGAAAGACTCAAACTCCAACACTGCCAAGGAAGATAAGCCGCGAGTGGTTGCAACAAGTACCATCATTGCTGATTTGGCACAAGAGGTTGCAGGAGACGAGATTCAACTAAGTGGAATCCTAAAACCGGGTACTGATCCCCATGTTTACGAACCAGTACCAGCAGACAGCAGGGTTTTGGAAGAAGCTGACTTGATTTTGTATAACGGCTATAACCTGGAACCGGGGCTAATTAAATTGATGAATGCTTCTGGTGGTAAGGCGCAAAAGTTAGCTGTAGGGGAAGCTGTCAAATCTTTGCAGCTTGATAAAGGCAAAGGAGAAGTTGTCCCAGATCCGCACGTTTGGGGTAGTGCAGAAAATGCGATCGCAATGACGAATGTAATACGGGATGCTTTGATTAAAGAATCACCTGAAGATAGAGAAAAATTTACTCAAAAGGCATCGCAAGTTACTAATGAATTAAAACAGTTGCATAGTTGGATTAATCAACAGATTCAAACTATCCCCACAGAGAAGCGCAAACTGGTAACAACCCATGATGCATTCCAATATTATGGACATGCCTATGGGATTGCGATCGCAGGTACTTTAATTGGCATTAGTACCGAAGAACAACCAAGCGCTCAAACAGTCCAGCGATTGGTAGAGTCAATTAAAAAAATAGGCGTTTCTGCAATTTTTGCTGAGACTACAATTAACCCGGCTTTAATTAAAACTGTTGCCCAAGAAGCAGGGGTAAAATTAGCACCAAATCAACTCTATTCTGATTCAATTGGCGCTAATGGAAGTCCAGGAGATTCTTATATCAAAATGATGGAGGTGAATACCCGTACAGTTGTAGAAGCATTGGGGGGGAAATATACCCCATTTAAACTAAAGAAGTAAATTCATCATAGTAAATATCTAACCTAAGACGTGTTCTTCTCAAAGTCTCTCCAGAGAAAGAACTCTTTGTCCCCTCGATTTTCTAAAATTTTAGTAAAGCTAGATTTTTCCCTACCTGAAAAAGCCATGAGTGATAAAAATCAAGAAAATCAAATTAATCAACCAGTAAGTGAAGATACACATTTACGCCAAGAACCGAACGTCAATGAAAGAAACTTAACAGCGAATCCAGGAGATAGAATCGCTGATGAGTCTCAATCTGTTGAAGAAAAAGCTAAACAAGTAGCTGTGGATGATGTACCAGATATTACAGGCGACAAGATCACAGTCCCGACTTATTTCGTTGTAGATGAACCCGATGGCACAAAAAAAGCACTGCACCACGTAAAAGATGCTGAAGAGATTTCTGACGTAATTCGGGCAGCACGACTTGACGAAAATGGAAATCGGATTTGGTAGTAGCCCTTCACTAAAAAGACACGGGGACACAGGGATAGGGAGAGTTATTTCTTTGCGTCCCCGTATATGTCTTCTTTGAGCAAGTTAGTCTATTAATGACGCAATCAAAAGCTGGAAATTTTCCCAGGATAAACGGTAATGGCAAATGTCACAACTACCAAAGAGTTGGTATATTGGAGTACGCCAGAAATTAAAAATAAAATTTTAGAACTTGTCAAGGACCGCGATCTAGAGCCGTTAAAAGCCAAAGTAGAATTTTATAAAAATGAATTAGCACCATATTTTGCAGAGTTAAGCCGACGTAACCCTTTTGGCAAAATTGCAGACCAAGTGGCGATTGTCACGGGAGTATGGATGCCAATATGGTCTACTATACCTTTTCAAGATATTTTACTTGGTAGGATACACGAGCAGTCTTACCAAATTTTTCATAATAATGGTTTCTATGCAAATATAGCCCGTTATGCACCAGGACATCAGTCTGGTTTTTGGCAAAGATTAACATCAAAGCTACCAGCTTACGACTTAATGGTGTTGCAAAAGTATTCCATTCGAGATGAGCAATGGGATATTAAAAATATTGGAATATTCCAAGCGTTGAAGAATAGAGAAATTCCATTGACAATTGACGATGCAGACGAGTGGTTTACAACAACAGTCGAATCTAAATTTAAGGAAGCAGCGCCAACCATAGATTTACGAGAAGAACTCAAATTAAAAGATATGGACAGAAATACTGTCAAGAAATTTGAAAAAGCTTACCTAGCTACTTCTTTTTTAGAACATCTATATATAGATAATGATTTTCGGTTAGTTAAAACTCAACGGGAATCAACACAGCGACCAAGCTATACAATAGCTGTTCGTAAAAATTGAACTAACAAAATTTTTAATGCTATGCCGCCACTACAATGACAAGTCAGTTCTAGCGACAGCTACAATTACCTGCTATTCTTACCCGATGGAATACATCCAGACGGATACTGTTGGCGAAAGTAGTTACAAACGCATAAACAAAAGTGTTACAACTAAAAGCCGCAACGACAGATTGAAGGTTTGAGCTTAAATAATACTTGAAAACACAACTATGTATTATATTCGCCAACAGTATCCCAGACGGAGGCGATCGCAACGAAATACAACAGCTACTTTTGCCAACAATCCTGTTTTTACATGGTGCGGGTTAGAGAGGTTCTAACTTAGATGATGTGAACAAGTACGGCGTTGCCAAGATTGTAGAACAACACCTGGATTTTCCTTTATTGTCATTTCACCCCAATGTCCGCACGGTGAATATTGGAATGTAGAGCGATTAAGCACCCTTCTGGATGAGGTTATTGCATCCCATCCTGTTGATCTAGATCGAGTTTACCTGACCGGCTTAAGCATGGGTGGTTACGGAACATGGCATTTAGCAGTAGCACAGCCAGAACGATTTGCTGCGATCACCCCTATCTGTGGCAGTGGTAATTCACAAGCAGCACGTAATTTGAAAAATCTTCCTGTGTGGGCATTTCACGGAGCCAAAGATAATGTTGTTCCCTTAAGCGAGTACTGAAATCATGGTTTCTGCACTCAAAGCCCGCGACGGGAATGTGAAATTTACAGTTTACCCAGAAGTCAAGCACGACTCTTGGACGCAGACATATAATAATCCAGAATTGTATGAGTGGTTTTTACAGCATCGACGGCAGCCTGCTGTAGGTTAAAGATATTTTTTTCTCCATTGGAATACACTCTAAATTAAATCAGAATCTATACTTGTATTAGCATTTATTTTGCTCCGAATTTTTGCAACTTCGTTTCCTATTTTTTCTGGTGAAAACTCGGTTTTTTTTGTCCGTAGCCTAAGAGGATTGAAAAGTATTTTTGGTAACATTTAAGCGTAAATAATTAAAGGTTTGTAGTGAGCGGCTCCAGCCCTATCTTGTTCGCGTATAGGACGTACCAGAGGGCTGAAACGCTGACTAAGAGCAAATTTTAATATTTTTACATTACAAAACACATAATTTAATTTATCCTCGCCGATTTTCTTACCTCTCTCTATACTGTCAGCATGACGCAAAATTTTGCTAACCAAATTAGGTATACACTCAGCAGCGAATCCGAAATCATGCTTTTGGGGCCCAAAGGCTGCGACGGTAAGTAAAATTTCGTATTTACCCAAAAGGCGATCGCAATACAACAATCCAGCATCGGCGGTGGAAGGCTATGAGTTAAATTCGCCGGGATTCAGGCAAGGGCGATTGCTAAAACTTCAACATATTTTCATTAAAAATACTTTTTAGTGCCCATAAATTAAAACTTGTAAAAAGTCGTCAATTGCACCTTTGACATTAAAGTATATAGCTTCAATAATATTCTTACGTAAAAATTCGTACTCAGATAGGATTCCTATTTGATTTTTGCTAAATATACTGATAGCTAAAACCTAATTCGGCTAGCTCTCAGTCAGCTTTGCTGTGAAAAATCAAATGGAATTGCTATATAACCTGATATTAATAGGGCTGCATTATGCTTTTCTCGGATTCAAAAACCAGTTTAAAAAATAGCAAAAGAAATAATAAAATATGCAGAAATTTTTTGACACCTACTAACATTGTACTGCTCAGTGGATATTTAATAGTTCTACCGAATTGTACATTGATAATTTTTTCCTTATTATTACCTTTATTCACTGCTAGCTTATCCGCTTCCATTGGAACCTCGCATTACTCTACATCGATTCCTTGGATAGATAATGCATCTGAATGTGAACATACTGGGAGAAACTGGCGCGATCGCAAGTGTTGGGATAATGAACACGATCCTATGTTCTGAATGGACATTGCATTAAAAGGTATGTAAATCATCAAAATAATTACCTAAGAAAGACAAAACAGGCTAACAGCCTTGGAATTAGATCAAAATGGATATGTAGCCTGTTGTTTGTCCAATCTTGAATCAACCTAACTCCGTGCGAAATCTGCAAGAAACTCACTTAAATCGTGCCCGTGCCAGTCTCAGACAAGCGCTGTCTTGGTATGCATATCTTCGTAAGTCAGGACAGCTTTCATCCAACCCGGAATTGGCAGGTTTGTTAAAACCAGAATTGGAAGCTTTGAACTTCACACTCAATAAGCTGGATTCTAACGTCATTAGAATTGCTGCCTTTGGTTTGGTGAGTCGTGGGAAATCGGCAGTTTTGAATGCCTTACTTGGAGAGAAGATTCTGCAAACTGGGCCCCTGAACGGTGTCACTCAATGGCCCCGTTCCGTCCGTTGGCAGCCAGGGGGTAAGGTACTAGTAGAGTTAATTGATACTCCCGGATTAGATGAAATTGAGGGTGAGTCACGGGCAGACATGGCGCGAGAAGTCGTGCATCAGGCTGATTTGATTTTGTTTGTCGTGTCTGGTGATATAACACGCACTGAGTATCAAGCACTGCTGGAATTGCGGCGATCGCAAAAACCCCTGATTTTAGTATTTAACAAAATAGACCTTTACCCAGATACAGACCAGGGAGTGATTTACCAAAATTTACAACAACTAGGTGCAGGACATCCTCAAGCGAAACCTCTACTACCTGATGAAATTGTCATGGTGGCGGCGGAACCAGCAGCAATGGAAGTGCGGGTAGAGTGGCCTGATGGGCGTGTCAGCTATGAATGGGAGATACCACCACCGCAAGTAGACGAACTCAAAGAAACAATTCTGAATATTCTCAATCGAGAAGGGCGATCGCTTCTGGCTTTAAATGCACTCATCCAAGCACGGGATGCAGAAGCCGCGATCGCTCAAAAAACCATCGACTTACGCGAACAAGAAGCTGAAGATATCATTTGGCAATTTACCAAATACAAAGCTTTGGCAGTAATGCTCAATCCCATCGCCTTTTTAGATATCCTTGGCGGAACTGTTGCCGATTTGGCTTTAATTCGCGCCCTAGCTAGATTGTATGGTTTGCCAATGACTAGCTACGAAGCCGGGAAAATTTTAAAAACGATTTTATTTAGTTCTGGTGGCTTGCTACTGGGAGAATTAGGTAGTAGTTTGCTTTTGGGTTTGGGTAAAAGTACTGCTGCAATAACCAGTGGTGACAATCCTAGCAATATTACTGCCTTTGCTGGCAGTGCGATCGCTCAAGCTGGTATCGCCGGTTATGGTGCATACTCCGTTGGCAAAGCCGCTCAGGTGTATCTCGAAAAAGGTTGCACTTGGGGACAGTTGGGCGCTAGCAGTGTAATTCAAGAAATTCTCTCTCAAGTTGACAAAAATACAATTCTGTATCGCTTGCGACAAGAGTTAGGCATAAAGTATTGAGAATAAATAAAAATTGTTTCCCTTTTGTTGCCTTTTATAAGTGATTATCAACTTCTATCAAACTCTTCTGACAATTGACTGACATTCCGAATTTGGGATGCAAGACTGAGAACATGACCATCACTAGCAGTAACTTCCGCCTAGTGAAATTCCCTTAGCTTTTTGAATCAAAGATGATAAGAGGGGAATTCCCACTCAAATTTGCTAAAAAGATGGCGGTGTTTACCACCACCTATTGTGGGAAGCCTATCTAAACTGGAAATGTGAGCAAGGCCTGTCTTGTTGCTCCAACAAAGAGGGACTGACGTTAACGCAGCGTTAGCGACGCAGGAGCGTCACCCGGAGGGTGAGCTTTTCGGGTCATTGAAAGCTCACAGTTAATATCTATCTCTGTAAATTAAAGGTAAAAGTATCATGACAAGTACCCTAAACTCATTTGAAACTGCTGGGGCAGCAAATATTGAACAAGCCATTACTGACGCCATTACTGAAGCCCGCACAACTTGTGAGCTAGATGGCAATTCTGCTGATTGTGCTGTAGCCTGGGACATTGTAGAAGAATTACAAGCTGAGAAAGCTGATCAACAGCAAGCAAAATCAAAGAAAACCTCTTTGGAAAATTACTGCGATCGCCATCCAGATTCTGTAGAATGTCTAATTTACGACGTTTAACTTCTCCGTAAATCAGCTGTTGCTGATTGCGTTATTTGCTTGATTGCTTCTAAATCAGGTGGTGGCGTTTCACTTTCCATTCCCAACCACAAAAGATATTCAATATTCCCAGCAGGGCCAGTGATCGGCGACCAAGTTAAGCCTTTGTATTTCCATCCTAATTCGCGGGCTGTTTGCAACACCTGGAAAATGGCATCAGCTTGGTCGTTTGGATCGCGCACAACACCTTTTTTACCCACACGCGATCTGCCGACTTCAAACTGTGGCTTGACTAACAATACAGCTTCTCGTTTAGCTTGAGTTAGTTGCCACAAAGCAGGCAGAATCTTCGTTAAAGAAATAAACGATACATCAACCACTGCCAAATCAGGAATCGGGTCGTTTTCACCATATAACTCATCTGGTCGTAGTTGCCGTAAATTGGTGCGTTCCCGCAAAATCACCCGTGGATCATTTCGCAACCGCCAGTCAACTTGTCCGTAACCAACATCAATGCCGTAAACTAGTTTTGCTCCAGCTTGTAAAAGACAATCAGTAAAACCACCAGTAGAAATCCCACCATCTAAACAAATGCGTTCTGCTACGGGAATGGCAAATACCGACAAAGCTTTGGAGAGTTTTTCGCCGCCTCTAGAAACAAAAGGCGATCGCTCTTTAATATTTATTTGAGCAGTAATATCAACTTCTGTACCAGGTTTATCAACTAACTGCTGATTAACAGTAACTTCTCCCGCCTGAATTAGCCGTTGTGCTAAAGCGCGAGAAGAACATAAATTTAACTCTACTAATAGTGTGTCGAGTCGCTGTTTAGCCAATTAATTAGACTCTCCTGGTAAGATTAAACACAAAGCACGATTGATAATTTCTTCTTGGTTAACCAGTTTTTCTAATTCTTGGACTTCATAACGACCTTCTTCTACTTCTAAGGAAGCTTCATCAATGGCATTTAAATAGGCTTCTACTAAGATTTCTAACAATTCTTCTGGCGTGAGATAATAACCCCCCGCTTTACGCCGCTTATTTTCCCGTTGAATTTCCCGAACTGAATTCCGAATAGAGACTTCCCAAGAGCGAGTCGTGCGATTTTCAGCTTGTTGTTTAATCAGATGCAACAGCAAAATCACTGCATAGCTACGAATCGTTTTGATTATGTCATTTCGGCTCATTTCTGTTAATTCTTCAACTATAATCAATGCTCCTTGAACATCGCCTTTAACAAGCAAGTCTTTTAGGGTTAATAATTCTTCCATAATCAGCGCCTCAAACATCGGCAACTTTTATTGTGGCTTATGACGGTTCTAATTCGGAGAACATAAGCTAATGCATTTCCTCTATGAGGGATCACATACATTTTTTAGCCATAGGACTTACGTACTCTACAAATGCATCGTGATGTGCATTAACTAAAATAGGTTATTTCAGGCTTTTCTTAATTATCCTGCGATCGTAAATAGACCATGCTGTACCTTTACAAAAGATGTGGTTTTTAAACTTATTCATATTTAGTATTTCTTGTCAATTACCACCGAACCATGTACGCGGCGCACTCCATCCCAACCGACATATAACACTTCGTAGAGGTCTGGCTCCGAGTCAATGACGGATTCTGTCTCTATTTGACCGTTAGCAGGCTTGTGAATAGCGTAGTCAAATATCAGCTGACGAATAATCTGACGATACCGAGCTAGCTTATCCATCTGATAATCCTTTCTAGTTGCTCGTCAAAGACAATTAGGTTTATTTTTATGCTATTGAGAACGCTTTGTACAGCCTTTTCAACGCCTGGTAGAGTTCACAAAAAAAGCGATCGCTCTTTCCCAACAAAGACAAAAGTGCGATCGCTATATTTTATACTTGTTCTTGAATGACTAAATATCCTGTTCGCTCAACTCGCGTGTGATGTGATCAAATGGTTCATCCACAAAAGTAGTATTAACCACACCTGCTGCTGCTACTTGCTCCTTAATCAGATCCTTGAGAATCTGGATACCACGAACCGTAGGGCCAATAGGCACTCCTAGAGAATTGTAAGTTTCTCGTAGCCCTTGTAGTACACGCTCATCCAATACATTCGTGTTTCCAGCAACCAGCGCATAGGTGGCGTAGCGCAGATAGTAGTCCATATCCCGCAGACAAGCTGCATAACGGCGAGTTGTATAAGCATTTCCACCGGGGCGAATCAATTCTGGCAGTTCTTCAAATAACTTTAAACCAGCTTGCTTGACAAGTGCAGCTGCATTAGAGTTGATCGCCGCCGCCGCTTGTACTCGTGCTGTACCACTGTCAAAGTAAGACTTCAGGCTATCGATCGCATTCCGGTCAAAATACCGACCAGCTAAGTCATAATTCTTAATTAAACTTGTTACCGCATCGCGCATTCCTTCTTCTCCCAATCATTACTATTTATGGTTTGATATTTATTTGGCTGCACTTATGCACCAGCAAATTTTTGTGCTATTAAAAATAGATTCGGCACAAAAACAATTTATCCACTATCTATGGATTCTATGCCAAAGTTGACCCCTATATGATGAACTTTCCAGTTTTATACAGATGATTGCTGAAAGGTTAATATAACCTGATAATCCAGATATCTGTAACAGAAGCTACAAAATCTGCTAATGTCTACTATTTAAGATATTTCTGGTGTGTCACGGCCTGATTGAGATCAGCAGGGTTAGGATGCTTTGGAAGATTCTGGTATTACTTTAGGAAATTGGTAGAGAAGGAGTAACAATGACAACACCCCAAGAAGTCTTGAAAAGAATTCAAGATGAAAAAATTGAACTGATTGATCTCAAATTCATCGATACAGTAGGGACTTGGCAACACCTCACACTGTACCAAAACCAAATCGATGAGACTGCATTCACTGATGGCGTACCTTTTGACGGTTCCAGCATTCGGGGTTGGAAAGCAATCAACGAATCGGACATGACGATGGTACTCGACCCCAACACTGCTTGGTTCGACCCATTCATGAAAGAGCCAACGCTAAGTATAATTTGTAGTATTAAGGAACCCCGCACGGGTGAATGGTACAATCGTTGCCCACGCGTTATTGCCCAAAAAGCAATAGATTACCTGGTTTCTACTGGTCTTGGTGACACAGCTTTCTTTGGCCCTGAAGCTGAGTTCTTTATCTTTGACAGTGCTAGATTTGCCCAAACCGCCAACGAAGGCTACTACTTCTTAGATTCTGAAGAAGGTGCTTGGAATTCTGGTAAAGCCAGTACAGATAACAAACCCAACTTGGGTTACAAACCACGCTTTAAAGAAGGTTACTTCCCAGTCGCACCAACGGATTCTTTCCAAGATATCCGTACAGAAATGCTGTTGACGATGGCACAACTAGGTGTACCCATTGAAAAGCATCACCATGAAGTAGCTACTGGTGGTCAGTGCGAACTAGGTTTCCGTTTTGGGAAGTTAATCGAAGCGGCTGACTGGTTGATGATTTACAAATATGTCATCAAGAACGTTGCCAAAAAATACGGTAAAACCGTCACCTTCATGCCAAAACCAATTTTTGGCGATAACGGTTCGGGAATGCACTGTCACCAATCCATCTGGAAAGACGGCCAACCTCTGTTTGCAGGTGATAAATATGCTGGTTTGAGTGAGATGGCGTTGTACTACATTGGTGGTCTTCTCAGACACGCACCAGCGCTGTTGGCAATTACCAACCCCAGCACCAACTCATACAAGCGCTTAGTACCTGGTTATGAAGCACCAGTAAACTTAGCTTACTCCCAAGGTAACCGTTCTGCTTCTATCCGTATTCCTTTATCTGGCACTAACCCCAAAGCCAAGCGTTTAGAATTCCGTTGTCCAGATGCTACTTCTAACCCCTACTTGGCATTTGCTGCAATGCTTTGTGCTGGTCTCGATGGCATCAAGAACAAAATCCATCCTGGTGAACCCCTAGATAAGAATATCTATGAACTCTCTCCAGAAGAACTAGCAAAAGTTCCTTCAACTCCAGGTTCTTTAGAACTGGCGTTGCAAGCACTAGAAAAAGATCACGCCTTCTTGACCGAATCAGGCGTGTTCACGGAAGACTTTATCGAAAATTGGATTGACTACAAGCTAGGTAACGAAGTCAAGCAGTTACAGCTGCGCCCTCATCCTTACGAGTTTTATCTCTATTACGATGCTTAATTAAGTACCGTATCTATCTAAATATATAAGTTTTGCCACCCCAGAGTATAGGGTGGCTTTTTTTTCCAGAGTTGTCAGTTGAGAGATTCACTCAAAAATCAATCTTAAAACTCTTGAAACTTAGCTCATGGAAGCATGACTTGGCCCATAAATCATCCGAGTGTTAGCATCTACCTTCCCTTGAATTGGGTTCCAGTAGTGGGATGCTTCTTCAGGAAGACCAAGCTCTTGTGCAGCCCTCATCAGCATTGATTGTTGGCGATTTTTGACTTGCTGATGTTCACGCACCATTAACGCACGAGATTTATCTGCGATAGACATAACCATAGTCCTCTCTATTTGTGAATATATAATTTTTCGTTTTCTTACAAACTACTATAGCAAAAATTCTGTAACATAAGCTACTTTTTATAGAAGTTTATATTTGCCTTTGCTGACAATATTAGGTATTTTTCCCGAAAGCTCGAAAAATCTTCCCTAATCTACCTTTGATGGCTAAAATCATCTGGCTTAAGATTTGTCTCACCTGGCAATACGGTTGGGATAAGCAGAGGAAACAAAGGGACAAGAGGTGACAGAACTTGCAACAAGTCTTTCCCCTTGTCTCCAAGTCTTCTTCACCATGTCCCTTTGCCTCAATCAAGAAATTCCTTAACCGAACGGTATTGTCTTACCTGGGAGCCTTTACCTTTCCAACAGTAAATAATTTTTTCGTTACAATTATTTATATAGAAGTATCAAAACTTGAACTATTTTTATGCCTGAGAGTTTAACTAAGCTGACTTATCAAACCTTTCAGCAGAGCAAAAATTACTTTGGTCTGGCTCACAAAATATTAAGTTCACGGTTAAGGAACCTGGTGCATCCAACACTTGAACAAAAGACCAAACCCATTCCGAATGAGCTTTTACTCAAACTTCAACAGAGATTGAATCAGTTGCTGGAAACAGACTGGCAAGATGCCCAAAAAGGTGTGTACCCGGAAAGTTTACTGTTTGACAACCCTTGGGATGACTTTTTCCGCTACTATCCGTTGTTATGGCTAGATTCTCCTCAAATGTGGGAGCGGGTTCAACAACAGAATTACCAAGATTTTTCGCCCGAAATTGATACAGATGGTTATCCCAGCTACTACGTGCAGAACTTCCATCACCAAAGTAATGGCTACTTGAGTCAGTTGTCAGCCAACTTATATGACTTACAAGTAGAAATTCTTTTTGGTGGGGCAGCTGATCCAATGCGGCGGCGGATTCTCGCTCCCCTCAAGCAAGGACTGAAAGCAATTGATTCGGTTGCACCACGGCAAGCCCGTATTTTAGATGTAGCTTGTGGAACTGGGCGGACTCTAAAGTTGATTCGGGCAGCCTTACCTCAAGCATCTCTGTTTGGCACAGATTTGTCACCAGCTTATTTGCGTAAAGCAAATGAACTACTATCCCAAATTCCAGGAGAATTGCCGCAACTTTTACAAGCGAATGCCGAAGAGTTACCTTATCTAGATAACTATTTTCATGCTGTAACTTCTGTTTTTCTTTTCCATGAGTTACCAGCAACTGTGCGTCAGACAGTCATTGAGCAATGCTTCCGGGTAACAAAACCAGGAGGAGTCTTTATTATCTGTGACTCAATTCAGTTGAGTGATTCACCTGAGTTGGAATATATGATGGATTCTTTCCCTGAAACTTTCCATGAACCATATTACAGGCATTACACCACTGATAACTTACTAGAACGTTTACAGAGAGTAGGCTTTGAGAATATTGAGACGCAAGTCCATTTTATGAGCAAATATTTCATTGCTCATAAGCCAGCATAAAACCTTCTCAAACATTTTCTTTAAGTAAACTTTATCTAAAAAGGGCAAATGCAAAATTTTGCATCTGCCCTTGGGTGTAGAATAATTAAGAGGACTAAGAGGAGCGAGCAGATCCTTCTTAATATTTATTTCGTCCGGAGCCATCTGTGAGAAGAAGCAACCAGGGGCAAGAGTAGGTCAGCCCCTTTGGGGAAGTTAAAAGTAAAAAGTCAAAAATAGTAAGATTCGCTGCCAAGTGCAATAAACCTATACTACTTGTGCGAATCTATGCTTTAGATAAGCTCAGATGTAGCGCAAAAGATTTTATGCTTTGGCAAAGCACGCCAAAAAACGCCAAAGCGAAGATCAATTATTTCCTAATGTAGATAGCCAGGTACTCAATGTATGAGAAAACCTATTTGGGAATAAAGTGGATTTGTTTTAAGACTAGTTTCCTCAACATGCAAAATGTCTGAATTTAGATGTGCTTTAGATTAACTCATAGTCTAAGTAACATCTATTTTTATAACAGTTGAGGATTGAAACGCAAAGCTTCCCACCGAATATGAGCAACAGTTGTGTAACTTTTGAGAAGTTGGTGATGCTGTTAATCGAGGCGCTTAATTTAATTTGCGTTTTGATCGCCAGGATTGACGCTAACTATATATACAAAGCTTGCAGTTGAAATACTAAGCGATCGCTGAAGATTTTCGTGTGTCAACTGTATATATATCTGCCAAAAAAGCTGTGTAACCGATGTTAGCACACACTTTGTTTTCTGGTACTTTGTTTTCTTTGAAAAAAAAGGCATTACCCTACGGTAGTTAAACCACAACATAGATATTTTCCGATTTTTACGTCACTTCTCTGCGCCCACTACCGCGATGACGTGGCGCATCATCTGAAGCTTGTTCAGATGCCGCCGAGACCCACTGTTCCGAAGCAGGCGTAGAAGGCAGCCCATAGGATAAGTGATTGACCATTGCTTGGTAGTTAGAAGCTAAGGGGCCGAACATCAGACTCGAGACTAAAAGAGAAATGGCAGCACGCATAGCAGATGTCTATTTTGGAACTCTCCACTTCACTGATACTTAGCTCTTTGATTAATATCCGGACAATTCTTCAAAAAGTATTCTGTTTTACTGAAAATAAACTCTTCTTATCCTCCGTTCAAGTGTTCGACTAATAACCAATTACCAAAGTGGTTTTGATGACCCCACAATGTAACTAATTGTTCGTGAGGATAAGCGCGTAATTGCTCGTCGATATGCGATCGCAAAGTCACAAGCTGCCAATTTTGTCCTTGATATGCGGCTGGTGCTGTGACAGTGAATCTGTATTCCTGCTGACCCAAGCGATAAAAAATGCCTTGGAAACAGTTACTTTCCCGAATTAATCCCTTGCCCAAAGTAGAGTCAGGGTAATGATTCCACGATGGGCAAGGGCAATCACCACTAGCTGGATAGGCTTGTGGGTTATTTAAGTAATACAGTTGCCAGTGCAGCCAATCCGAATGATTGGGTGGAAGATTAAATAAAGGAATAATTGCTGCTTTTGAGCGATTATCTTCCAATAAAGCCATTTGCAGCGCCCTAACAGGTAAATCCCTCGGTTGGCAGTTTAACTCAACACACATCGCTGCTGCCATCCCTGCTGCTTGACCAATGCCCATAACCACAGGTTGTAATCTAGTGGCCCCATTGGCAATGTGGGAGACAGAAATATTTTTTTCACAAACCAAGAAACCATCTGTTGTGGCTGGAATGAGAGAACTGTAGGGAATTGTAAAAGGAGTTCCAGTCCAGCGTCCTCCCCAACGGATAGATTTCGGTTGTAGTGGGAATTGAATACCAGGATAATGATGGTCATTAGCGTAGTTACCAACTGCGATTGCTTCGCAAACGCCTGCCGTAGGATGCCCGAAGGGCTGTAGGGCGACCGCTTCTCCTATCAAAGACGCTTCGGGTAGCTTGCTTCCACTAAGTGGTACATAAGTACTCGCATCATTATATATAGATGCAACTCTACCTCCAGCGATCGGCAAAATATCCTGTTCTCGGACAGTAGTTAGCCCCACTAAGCGGCGGCTTTCCCGGTAATAGGGATGCAGAGCAAAAGCTGTAGGGGTGTGAGGAAATACTTTTTCTGCTAAACCATAGCGGCGACCAAGCTGATTTTGGATAAAATGGGCAAAATTTTGGCTGTGCCAGCGAGATTCTTGGATAAATTCACTTCTGGATACATCTGACTCTATCAATCGCCCTACTCCTTCGCCGTAGTCATTGCCACAGATTGGCCAATTCATCATAAACAGTCCACTAGGCAAATGTCCATAATTCAAAAATGTCTCTGCTCCATAGCCATCCCAAGCGCCTGTAAACTGGGATGGATTATAGTTAGGCGCAGCTAGAATTTCTGGTGCCGCAGCTATGCCCATTGTAGACATCGGTTCACCAAAGTCTTGCATAATCACTACATAAGTAGGCGCTTGCACTGGATATCTTTTGGTGAAAGAGTTAAAAGCCACTGGGGCGCTGGGTTCTCCCCACTCAGATTGCAATTCCCAGCCCCAGCGATAGGGTATCTCACCTAAAGCCAATAAATCTCCCAATTCTGTGCCGTCGAGAATAATTTTGGCTGTGACAGCAAAATCAGCAAAGCGCACACCAGTAATAGAATCAGCTTGGCGAAACACTTCTATTGGCACTTGTCCAAAAATCCAGTGCAGATTTGGCAATTCCTGCACCCAATCTGCAAAAATCTCTGCCCCAATCTGAGGATCGTAACTAAAAAAGCTTACCCAACTGTTATCTAATCCTCCGGGCTGTCGTTGTCGCAATTCCTGCAAAAACGTACCCCATAATCCCGTTTGAAAGGCTTCTAATTCGTTGCCATCGGGTGCGGATACTCCAGCCGAAGTTAGCATTCCCCCCAACCAAGGAAATTCACTCACTAGAATCGTTTTGGCTCCCCGTCGCGCCGCTTGGATAGCAGCCGCAGTGCTACCGATTCCCCCACCGACAACTAAAACATCAGCTGTGTATGTCTGATT
This sequence comes from uncultured Nostoc sp., assembly GCF_964245445.1. Lineage (GTDB taxonomy): Bacteria > Cyanobacteriota > Cyanobacteriia > Cyanobacteriales > Nostocaceae > Nostoc. Next base: position 36,726 of record NZ_CAXTNE010000013.1, on the reverse strand, counting down.
AACCATTGCTTAACCTCACTGGAGTTTTGACATATTCTCCCCAGATAGCTTGGCATCAAACAAGATAAATTATCAGGACTTACGCAAAAATCCCCAAATAGATATTAGTCCTATATAGGGTTTCTATTTGATTGCGTGAAAAGACAGGTAGGGGAGCCAGTCGTGTAGGCGGGTTTCCCTACTTGAACTAATTGGCATTGTATTACCGCCGAGAGTACGGCATCCTTTATTGTCAGGAAAAATCAACTTTTTTATCTAGCTAGATATACTGATTTTGGAAAAATGAGATAATTTCAAGTTTTGTACTCAGCTAGCAGAAAGATTTTAGCAAAGTTGTTATTTTTAATTTATGCATCAGAGAAGTCAATATCAAATCCTTTAATGACAAGACTTACAAATAATTTTATTCTGGCTGGATATGCATAGGATTTGGGATTACATCTAATAAGAGCTTGATATTTTTAGTCAGACTCATGAGAACTTGATATTAAACAGGTATGAATAAATACAACTTGTAAATACAGCTAAAGATAGAGGTTGTCACTATATTTTGTATTTAAACTTAATATAAATATAAGTTTTATGGCTCACTAGTATTAAGTAATTAATCAAAATATTATGTTTACTAATTGCTTTAAAAATAATGATGAATTAAGTATAAATAAAAGTAGGAATGTCTCAAATGTTGATGTAGCACTTTTTATAGATCAAATCAAAAGTAATATCTGGCTATTTGGTATTCCATCTTGGCTTTTTGGAATAACCGATAGAAGCATAGCTGCATTTGCTAATGGTTATTTATCTCCTATAGAAATATTTCAGCTACTTACAGCCTCTTTCTTTTTTCTGAGTTGGCTATATCTCAAGCCTGATGAAAGCTTTAACAGCAATGATTTAGGCCCCAACGAATATCAAGAATATCTTACTCGTAGTCAAGCTAACAAGCTTCAAGTAAAAAAGCTCCACATGATTAGCCAGGAGTATATTTTACCGTTCCCTTATATTTGCCAAATTTATCATTTATTAAATTTAAGGCATTTAGAAACAGTTCATAGATTTAGCCTTAATAACTTGAAGATTTTTCAAATTAGCCACTTTCAGCCCACAAGCACAGGTGGAATAATCAAATTCCAAACAATATTAGATTCGCCAGGTAATGCTTTGAGAATTTGGCGTCAACCGATTGTAGAGGTGGATTTAATATTACATACTCCTTACACTGTTGAACTGAGTATTCCAGTCTACAATAACAAAAGGATAATTGTTATATTTCATGCTTTTCCGTTAAATGACTTTGAGCATCACTTCTTTATAGATATTTATAGTGATTTAGAGTGGCCAAAGCCATTATTACAAATAATATTGCATTTTGCTTCTTGTTTGACACTATTTGAAGATTTGCCGTATCTAAGAGCTTTAACTGATAAAAATATAGGGCGTTTATTCAATTTAAGTAGGACTTCAAATCACGAGACTGCATTGCTGTTTAAAAGATATGTTGAGCTATATGGTTCGACTGGAGAACCAACTAAATTACTTGAGGCGAAGAACGAGAGTTAGGAGTTAGAGACGCGATGAATCGCGTCTGTACAAGAGTTAGGAGTTTGTTTGGTTAAGCGCGTGCTAGTAAGGGGGCAGCAGCTAGTAAGGTTTTGGTATAAGGGTGCTGAGGATTAGCAAAAATGGTTTTTGTCAAACCGAGTTCGACAATTTTACCGCCATTCATCACGGCAATACGATCGCACAAAAATCGAGCTAACCAAAGATCATGAGTGATGAACAGATAAGTTAACTCAAATTCTTCTTTCAATTGCAACATCAAATCCAGCACTTGCGACTGCACGCTAGCGTCTAACATACTTACGGGTTCATCGCAGATTAAAAGTTTAGGGTGAGTAATCAAAGCACGAGCGATCGCAACTCTTTGCTGCTGTCCCCCAGACAAATCTGATGGATAACGCTCATAATACACTTTTGGCGGTGTTAACCCAACTTTCTCTAGCATCCACAAAACCTGTTCTTTTGCCTTAACGGGATCGGCTAGATTGTGGATAAATAAAGGATCAGCGATACTTTGTCCTACTGTCATGGCTGGATTGAGACAAGCATGGGGATCTTGAAAAACCATTTGTATTTGTCGCCGTGAGGAGCGAATTTCTTGACGCGACAGTTTAGTTAAATCCTGTCCTAAAAACTCAACTTTGCCACTAGTAGGACGAATCAGTTGCAAGATTGTTCGTGATAGTGTACTTTTACCACAACCTGATTCCCCAACTAAACCGAGAATTTCTCCGGGATAAATATCTAGGTTGATACCATCTACTGCTTTAATTGTCTGGGCTTGTGTCTTAAACAGTCGTTCGATAAAGTTAGGTTCTATAGTGTAGTGTTGCTTGAGTTCACTGACACTCAAAATTGGGGATTTATCATTAACAATCGGTAATTGCTTTTCTGAGTCATTGGCAATGATCAATTCTCCGTCATCATTTACTGCTTGAATATGTAAAGCTGCTTTTAAGAGCGATCGCGTATATTCATGTTGAGGGTGTCTAAATACGGTTTCTGTAGAACCCATTTCAACCATTTTGCCGTTGTACATGACGCCAATGCGATCGCAATACTCAGCCACCATTGCTAAATCATGAGAAATCAGCAACAATCCCATGTTTTCTTCACCGCACAGACGAGTTAATTCTTTTAATATCTGCGCGGAGACGGTGACATCCAAACTGGTGGTGGGTTCATCAGCAACAATTAACTTGGGGTTGAGGAGTAAAGCTAAAGCGATCGCTACTCGTTGGCGCATTCCCCCACTAAACTCGTGGGGATACTGATTCCAACGACTAGCTGGAATATTCACCTTTGCCAAGGTTGCAAGTGCTTTCTCTTTGGCTTTTTGCGTTGATAATTCTGGTGAGTGCGCCTGGAGGGTTTCGATACAATGCTTACCAATCGTCATCAGTGGATCGAGGCGTGTCATGGGATCTTGAAAAATTAAGGCGATCGTTTCTCCCCGAAATTTCCGCAATTGGTTAGGCATCAAGTCAAACACCGACTGTCGTTGAAATGTCACCCGTCCCTCAATCCGACTAGAGGCTGGTAGTAAACGCATTACTGCCCGTCCTATAGTTGACTTACCACAACCCGACTCTCCCACCAATCCCATTCTTTCACCTGGTTGCAAGGTGAAAGATACATCATCAACCGCCCAGGTTGCTTCTTCTCCACTCCGCGCAGGATAGGCAACTCGCAGATTTTCGATACAGAATAAGGCTTCACTCATAGTTTAGTTATCAGCCCTGAGCTACCAGTTTTTATAATTTCAAATTTAAGATAGTCTATCAGATTAGTATTAAACCTTCGTTGTACGAACATCTTTATTGTCTTAGAGGTTGTTTGAAAAATGGTTGGCTGTGATTTTAGGCACTAACTGATCCCCCTAGCCCCCCTTTTTAAGGCTACTGTGTACACACAAGTCTTACCGCAGCCATATCTTTATTAATAATCTCGCACTGCGTTTCTATTCCGCCTCGGAATAATTTAGATGATGTATTGCCAAGGGTGCGATCGCGTACCCGGGCAATCTAATAGGGCTGTTTCTTTCTCAGTTACCTTAGATAAAATCATTCAGTTTCGCATCTTTGCTAGGAATCCAAATATAGCGCAATAAAATTGAGTTGACGACATTTAGCTCCCGAAGATTCGCCAACACCAAGGGCTATTTCATTCTCATTTAGCCCGCCTCAGAATGAATTCTGAGTCTAATAACAAAAGTTGTCTAAGGACGACTGAGAAAAGATTATAGTCCGTTAAAACTGGCTTTAGCTATAAGAGAGGAACTTTAAATTCTGAACGGTTTATGCCTACTAAATTCTGACTCCTAACTCCTGAATTCTGTTCGATAAAGCTTTAGCTGATTAATTCACCCATTTGTGGGAGGTAATTAGTAAGTTAATAAGTATACTTTACTTATAATCAGACCAACACAAAATGGTTTGATACAGCATTCACACAACAGATGTATCAATCATGTTTAACCTGATATTCACTGGATGTATAAAAATAAAACCCTTGGTGCTTTCAACGGCTTTTTTTCTGGCTATACAGACTTCTGCCAATGCTGAACAACCCCTTCCTAGTTTGACTCCAGCACAAGCTCAACATCTATCCCGCGACTTAGTACCATATAACTCCCAAGACTTTTTTAGGCAAGGAAAAAATTCGATTGAGAGAGAAATTCAAATTCTTAAGCTAAGGCAACTGCGCCCAATTAAACCTGTTCTTAAGATTAATTCATTACCGCAGATTAAAACACCACATACTCAGCAAAACCCTAATATCTTAACTAGGTAAGAATTATCGTGAGTTTACGAAACCTTAGAACCCAATGCATCAAAATCAGTATGCCCTGGTTCCTGTTTACAGAGCTTTTGTGTTTTGATAAACTTTGCAACACAAATTTACAATATTAATCGTCTAGCAAACCCATCAAGGCTTGAACTTCAACGTCTTGCGATTCTGATAATTGACCTTGTAACTTTAATAATTCATTTTGTAATGCTTCTGCTACATGGAGCATATTAGATTCTTGTGCAATTTTTAGCTGATTCTCTTTAACCTTGATTTGTTTAAGCAAGTTATTTTCAACATGAATTGAATTGTAATTTTGAGTAATCATAGCTTTATATTTTTATCAATTTACGGAACGCAATTAAATTTACCACCTATGTATTATTCCACATTTTTACCATTTTTTAAATATCTGGTGATTTAACAGTTATCAATTATTAGTTGGGAGTCAGAGTTTCCCACGAATATAAGTGGTGTGTTTTAGCCGGGGTTAAATCCCGACTGAAGCCGTGATAACTGATAACTGTTAACTGTTCACTATTTTAATCTTCATTACTCGTAGTACTACAGCACGGCGTAAATAAACATACCATTTCAAATGGCGCAAGAAGCTCGTAATACAATTATACGTAACTTTTGACTTCTGCCTTACGGTAGTAGTGTTTACGGGTATGGCAGGCTTAATACACCATGCCCGTATTTTTAGAGGCTTTTACAAAAATGGAAATCATGATATAAGATTGGTTGACTTAAGAGGAATTTTAGATAACACATATAGGGCTATACATGAGTACCGGAAAAACCTAGACTAAAGCAGCTTGCCGCAGGCTACCACAGAGACAAAGAGAACACGGCGAATAGTTTGAGATAGTTTCTGCATAAGTCCTCATACATTAACTTGTGTATTACTTCACCGAGTATTGCTGGATATTTTAAATAATTTTTTGTGAATTATATGAACTTAAAACTTATAAAAAGGAACGTTTTTACTTTTGTAAAAATTATATCCACAATGCTTATAACAAGCGCAATTGGATTGGAATCATGGAATATTTATGCAGCAATAACTAATACTAATCTACCAACCAGCCTTAATCCAATTTTTTGGATTGAACGTTTTGCTATGACTAGCCATTTTCTCGAAAGTATTATAGCAGCTTTTTATGCACCTTCAAGAAAAAAGATGCCAATAAAATATGCTACTTATACTTTTTTCGTAGGCACAATTGGGTTGTTAGAACTATTCTCTTCAGAGAATGACTCTTGACGGCTCTACCCCTTTTGGATTAGGTCTGTTGGTAGGGTGCGTTAACGCACCCTATGTAAGAAAGTTATAAATTATTAAATCTGCGCTCGCTACTAAGAAAAAGTTATCTGTGGGGGTTTACCAATGTAGGTGACTGGTGAATCTGACAGGCAGAAGGGAGTATAGTTTGTATAGTTAGCTTTTTGCTGAAATTTTAGTTGACACTAAAGGATTAAAAAATGTCTACAGATACTCACATAGTTGCTTACGTTCAAGAAAGTGAATTTGATGCTGTTTTAACTGGAAGTGAAGAGAAAGTTGTTGTCGTTGATTTTACTGCTACTTGGTGTGGCCCCTGTCGTCTAGTTAGTCCGTTAATGGATCAACTTGCTGAGGAATACAAAGGTCGCGCCAAAGTCGTTAAGGTAGATGTTGACAGCAACAAGCCAATTTTCAAAAGATTCGGTCTTCGCAGTATTCCAGCAGTTTTAATCTTTAATAATGGTGTTTTAGCAGAAACTATCGTAGGAGTTTCGCCTTACGAGCAGTTTAGCGAAGCTGTTCAGAAGCTTCTTGAGGTTGTTTCAACCACTGATTCGTAATCCATAATTAATAAGGGTTTATACCCGATGCCTAATAACGGCAGTGACGTTTCAAGTGGTGTTTAAATTCCATGAAGTTCCGAGCCTTGGAAGCCGACCCTCGGACTTCTCACTACTTAAAGCATAATTATGAATTATAAATTTTTAAACGTTTTCTTTTCGCTTATAATGTGCTTGGACTAAGCCAGTAGAATATTGTTTTGAGCTAATCAGTTCCAATTTTTCTTCAGGGCTAGGCGGTGGGAAAAGGCGTATACCGCCACCTAAGATAGTTGGAATAGTTGAAATAATATATTCATCAATCAAGCTGTGCTGAAGAAACGAATTGATTAATGCTCCGCCACCAACTAACCAGATGTTTTCATAACCTTGAGCCTCTATATTTGCTAAGGCTGGCTCCACTGTATCAGAAACAAATGTAACGTCCTTACGGTCAGATTGGAGAGGGCGCTGAGTGAAAACAAAGGATTTTTTTTCTGGATAAGGCCATTCATCAAGACCAAGCCCTACTTCATACGTCTTGCTACCTAACACAATCGCATCAATCGATTCGTAAAAATCAGTGTAGCCGTAGTCTTCACCTTCTGTATCAAGGATTGATAGCCAATCAATTCCGCCATCACTGCGAGCGATGTAGCCATCCAAACTAGCTGCAATGTATAGTGTAACTTTCGTCATTGTGCTTCTAAATTCGGTAGTTTTCACCCAATTACTTACGTTTTTTGATTGTGTGATTTAAAGCGACCTGCAATAAATTCTCGCTTAGATAAATGTTTTGTACCGCGTTTGGTGACTCGCTCTCGCCACATCTGGAAACTAGATTCTTTCATTTCGCGCCTCATTAGGGCAATTACCTCTTTCTCCAGCAGCCCAAACTGAGCCTCAATGGCATCAAAAGATGTTCTATCTTCCCATGCCATTTCAATGATGCGATCGATGGTTTGTGAATCGAGGTCAGGTAGTTTCATTTTTTTGCTGGCAATTAATAAATTAGAGCTATATATATTTTACTTTTTGTTTTCAAGAACAGTTGTGTCTGCTGCACCCAGTTGCAGGGCATAAAGGTTGGCATAGACTCCTTGCTGATTGATGAGTTCGGCGTGAGTACCCTGCTCTACAATTTGTCCCTGCTGAATTACTAACACTCGATCTGCCTGGGTAACTGTACTGAGGCGGTGGGCAATTATGAAGCTGGTACGATCTTGCAACAGGCGAGCGATCGCAGTTTGTACTAACGCTTCTGTACGCGTGTCAATGCTGCTAGTTGCCTCATCAAGAATCAGAATTCGGGGGTTAATCAACACCGCACGAGCAATACTGATCAGTTGTCGCTGTCCTTGGCTCAAGGGCGCTCCCCGTTCACCCAATTGAGTTGTATAGCCTTGTGGTAGTGAGGTAATGAACTCATGCACATTTGCCAACTGTGCAGCCGCTTCGATATCAGCTTGAGTAGCATGGGCACAGCCAAAAGCAATGTTTTCGGCTACAGTGCCACTAAACAAAATATTGTCTTGCAGAACGATGCCAATTTGACGCCGCAGACTTGCTTGAGTAACGCTACGCACATCAATATCATCAATTTTCACTGCACCGCCAGATACCTCGTAGAAGCGCAAAATCAAGTTAATAATTGTACTTTTTCCCGAACCGGTCTGCCCTACTAATGCAATCATCTGCCCTGGATAGGCGTGCAAATTTACCCCTTTGAGAACCAGTTGATCTGGGTTGTAGCCAAACTTGACATTATCAAATGTCACTTCACCCTGAATAGGCGGCATTTCTGTAGCATCGGGTGCGTCTTTGAGTTGTGATGGTTCATCTAGCAATAGAAAGATTCGATCTAATCCGGCGAAGGCAGATTGAGCTTGGGTGTAAAACTGGCTGAGAATTTGGATTGGGCGGAAGAACTGCTGGACGTAAAGTAAAAAGGCTGTCACCACACCCACTGTTGCAGATCCAGTAACCGCAAGATAGCCACCATAAGCCAACACACCTGCGGTTGCTAGGGTGTTGAGAAAATCAATGGAGGGCAAAAAGGCCGAAGTAATTGCTACAGCCTCGACGTTAGCATCTCTATTGGCAGCGTTAAGAACATCGAACTCTTGAATATTCATCTGTACACGATTAAATGCCTGTGCTTCTTTGACGCTGCCAATATCTTCTTCTAACTTGGCGGAAAGCTGCCCAATAGTTTGTCGGGTAACGCGAAACCTGGCTCTTGCCCAACGGGCAAATAAGCTTGTGGTAAAAATCATCAGTGGCACAACCAGATTGCTCAACAAACCGAGTTGCAGGTTGATTGAGAGCATCGCAATGATGATGCCTACCAAACTGAAAGTGTTGCCTAGCATTTGGGCGATCGTCAGTCCAAATGCCTGATTTACAGTATTGACATCATTCAGCAGGCGGCTCATTAAATCGCCCGCTTCGCTGCGATCAAAAAAGCTAAGTGGCAGACTTTGGATTTTAGTGAAAATATCTTGCCTCAGTTGAGCCAGCAATCGCTGCATAATCCAGCCGACTCGAATAATTTGACCCCGGATTGCTAATACGCCAAGTCCGTAGTTCAGTGCTAGTAGTCCTAATAACAGCAGCAGCCCCTGCAAATTACCTTGTGCAATTAGGTGATCAATCGACCAACCGATGAAAAATGGCCCAATCGCCTGGGTTACAGCACCAATAAATACTAACGTCAGGGCGATGGGAATTTCTTTGCGATAAAGTAACAGGTATTGCAAAAAGCGCCGCAAGGTGGAAAGTTGCTGACTCGCGTTTTCCTTAGATGCAACAACGGGAACTGTACCTCTCATAGCAATTTTGGATTTTGGATTTTGGATTTTGGATTAAAAGTCTTTGTTTTTATTTAGTTGTTATAAAAATCTCAAACGAGACTATTTATTAATACCCTTGGGTTAATATTATTTCTTTGTGATGCTGCGCCAAACCCTTTTAAATTCTTTCTTTGTATCCTACCCTGCAGGAACGCTCCGCGAACGTGTCTATGCGTCTTTGCGGTAGCCTGCGGCAAAGGACGCAAAGAGCGCAAAGGAAGAGAAGGAAGAGAAGGAAAAAATGCTTAAGTCAAGTGTATTAGATTACTTTTGATAATTTGGTATTATTTTTTCCTTTTGCTTTACTTGAGATTCTAAAATCACACCGTAGAGTGGGCTGGTTTGCATCAATTCTTCGTGTGTACCTTGTGCTACCAATCGTCCTTTATCTATGAGAAAAATGCGATCGGCATTCTTGATAGTGCTGATGCGTTGAGCTACTACAAAAGTTGTACAAGCTTTTTGACGCATTAAGCTATCTAGTTCGGCTTGAATCTGGGCAGCCGTTTTAGCATCTATAGCCGAGGTGCTATCGTCCAAAATCAGAATGCTGTAATCGGTTAGTAAGGTACGAGCGATCGCAATTCGTTGTTTTTGCCCACCAGATAAGCCTACACCCCGTTCACCCACAATCGTCTCGTAGCCATCGGGTATACTACTGATAAAATCGTGTATTTGGGCAGTTTTGGCAACCTCAATCACCTCATCTAGAGTTGCATCGGGTTTTGCGTAGGCAATATTTTCGCGGATTGTACCAGAGAAGAGGGTGGTTTCCTGAAATACAATACCAATCCGCGATCTGAGGCTTTTGAGGGTGAAACTTTTTACATCTCGTCCGTCAATGCGAACTGCTCCCCCTGTGACATCATAAAAACGGGGAATTAAGTTCATAATTGTGCTTTTCCCGGAACCAGTCATCCCTAAAACGGCGATTAACTCGTTAGGTTTGGTTTCAAAGGAAACTTCTTTAAGAGTTTCAGTGCTGGCTCCCGGATAGCGAAAGGAAACATTTTCAAAGGTGATTCTACCACCACAGGTGTCAAATGGTACAGCATCAAGGCGATCGCGAATTTCTATCTCCGCATCTACAACTTCGTAGACTCGTTCGGCGGAAGCAGTTGATTGAGCGATCGCAGGTGCAGCGAATCCAATCAATAAAATTGGTTGGAGAATCAAGGCTAGGTAGGAGTTAAACGCCACCAGTTCGCCAATAGAGAACTTCCGCCCAATCACTTGCGCTCCCCCGTAGGCAAAAACTGCCAGCGTTACCAAGTTACTCACCAAAAAGATAAAGGGGAAGATATTGTGGATGGCGCTAATGGTCTTCATGTTTGCCTTCACTAGACCATCATTCTTGGTTGTGTAACGCGACCTTTCGGTTGATTCCCGGACGAACGCTTTTACCACCCGGATTCCTAGCAAGTTCTCTTGCAATACAGCATTGAGGTCGCTTAGTTGCTCTTGTACTTGCCGAAAAAGTTTGTTATTCCGAGTGATAAATAGTGCCATCAACCATGCATTTATGGGCACTGCCGTTAGTGTAATCAGTGCTAGTTGCCAGTTCATCACCAGCAAAACTATTGAAATACCCACTAATGTCACAATTGAACTGATGACCTGAATTAAGCTAGTGCCAACAAAGGTACGGATCTGCTCAATATCGCTGGTGACACGGGTTAACAGTTGAGAAGTTTGCGCCTGGTCATGATAACTGAAACTGAGATTTTGAATTTTGCTAAAAATTTTGTTTCGCAGGTCATAAGCTACACCTTGAGACGCTGCTTCTGCTAAATAGCTTTGTCCGAAGTTAAATACACCACGAGCGATCGCAGCAAGTACCATCCAGGCGGCGCTATATAGCACAATTTGGAGGTTATTTTCTGTGATGCCCTGATCAATTCCCCACCGAAATAGTTGTGGGGTAACTGCGTTTGTGATCGTCAACAGCAACAGGCTCACCAATGCTCCTAGCGAAGTCCATCGGTAAGTGCTTAAAGTCCTAAGCACACGCTGGATTGACTGTATCGACGAAGTTTCCTGGAGTTCTGGTTGCTGAACCACTGGAATTCACCCCTGTATCTTAGGAAAATTATCTCGTATTTTGATGTAAAAAACCAATTGCCTAGTACGTAACGTGGGATCTATTTCTGGTGACAAGTCCAAATTTTAGTTCAAATTTTGGGACAACGGCATGGGAAAATACCTCTTTGGCAAGCATTGCAGCTAATCATTCAAATACCTCAGAAAACCAAAGAACAAGAATAATGGCTCAAAATTTTCATAGCAATTCCCAACTTCCCTCGGATATGTCAACTGCTATCAATCGCACAGCAAAGCCAAGTTCTGAGTTCTACTCTATTTTTTCTGAAGAAGAAGTTTTAGGGATAATTCATGCATTAGAAGTCAGACGAGAAATACCTCTAAAGTATTCTTATAAAGGTAGAGGAGCAAAAATCTGGGACAATTTTTATCGAAAATATGTTATCCCAACATGGTATCGAACATCAAATGTAGAAATTGAGCTTTTAAAGAAAAATTTTAAATACTTGAATGACAATATTCCAGGTGGCAAAAAAGTCAATATTGTAGACGTTGGCGCAGGAAACTCATATCCAGTTAAGAATTTTATTAAAAGACTTAATCAACAAGGAAAAGTTAATAAATATATAGCTTTGGATATTAGTGAAGAATTACTTAATTTATCCAAGAATAATTTTACAAAATGGTTTCCTATTGTCAAGTTTATCAGTTCCACAATTGACATAGAAAATAGTTGTGTGCCCAAAATTTTATTCCAAAATAAAGCTAGCCTTGAAATTGACGATACAGCGAAAATATTTTTCCATTTAGGTGTTACCATCGGTAATCATCAAAATAGAGATAAGGTACTAAAAAACTTTAGAGATAGCATGGAAAAAAATGATTTACTAGTGTTTACTAATGAAACTGGTACTAACTCTAAATGGGATGGAAACGTGAGAGGTGGCTGCAAGTACCACGTAGAAGAAATATATGGATGGGTTAAAAGCAAGATTGGAATTAAATCTGAAGATTGTGAATTGGTGAGAAAATATGATTTAAAAACAGATAGTATAGTTGCTAATATGAAATTCCACCATAATTACACTCTACATTTCAGTCAAATGGGGATAGATAAGAAGCTTGAAATATCTGAAGGTGAAGAAATTACTATTTGGCGACATCATAAGTATGAAATCCCTAAACTTTTGGAAGAACTAGAACGTTCTGGGCTGCAACTTCTTCACTATAATATTGACAAATACAAATCACATATTATGGTGATTTGTAAGGTTGTCAGTAGCTAATACCAATTCTGCATGAAGATGCACATAGTAGTCCCCCCCAAAGCATCGGGGGGACGGCATAGCCGGGGGGTAAATATAAGATGCAGCTTGGCAAAGAAACGGTATAACCTTATTAATTATTATTAATTATATTGACTAGCGTTGTGTATTAATTAAATGTACATTAAACGCAGTCTAGGCTGAGGAACTGGACGCCCTAAATCCTTAACCGTTTCTATCCATTCCTCCATCACTAATTCTACATTATGCAGAGCTTCTTGATAAGTATCACCATCAGCAGCACAGCCTGGTAATTCTGGTACTTCAGCAATAAAGGCTTGATCTAATTCACTCCAGTAAAGAATAACTTCATAGCGAAACATCATTTTTACTTCCTAGCTTATACTTGATAATTACTGCACGAACTTGTTTAATTTGATAGCTTTTGGCTTTCCCTCTCTTATGTTGCAGATTCAATATTTCTTCAACATCGGCTTTGATAAAAATACGATGATCGCCACGAATCCGTTCCTCAAAGCCTAGTCGATATAACAGTTGCCACAATTGGGCAAAAGGGATGTCTGTATCAGAAGTCCCAGAGAGGATCTTTTCTAAGAGTTTGTCTTGCTGACTCACGTTTTTATGGCTGTCTTAATGCTTCTATAGTCTCATATTTATTGAAAATCAGGGTATATGTGAGTGTTTACTCAAATTTATAAGTGATATAGGGAACTACAGAGGGCAAACTGTTTAGATTACTCGTATCATAATGCTGAGGTATAAATCCGTCTCAGTTAACTTAAAATATTGAGTAAGAAATATTACACGAATATGAAGAACCAAATTCTAGCCATAGCTGCCTTTTTAACCACGATTAGTTTGGCAACAACCGTACAAGCAGCAAATTCTGAACATGTTAAACAGTTATTGGCAACCAAGCAATGTCAAAACTGCGACTTGGCTAATGCAGGTTTAGTGATGGCTGACTTATCTGGAGCCAATTTGAGCGGTGCTAATCTCACAGGTGCTAACCTCAGCCGGGCTAACTTGAGTGGCGCAGATTTGCAGGGTGCAAACTTGAGTGGCGCGAGTTTATTTGGTGCTAACCTGAGCGGAGCTAAATTTAGTAGGGCAAATTTAGCGGGTACTGATTTGAGAAATACTTATTTAGCAAATGCAGAACTGACTGGTGCTTACTTGAATGGCGCTAACTTCCAAGGTGCAGTTGGGATACCATCACAAATTGCTACACCAGAAGAATTTTATGCTTTGGGTGTAGCAGAAGGGCAAAAAGGCAACCAACAGCAAGCAATCAGTTATTTTAATCAAGCGATCGCTATTAAACCAGAATTTGCAGGTGCTTATTTAGCTCGCAGTGTCGCCCGTTACCAAATACTAGATAGACAAGGTGCATTCCAAGATGCCCAAGTTGCTGAAAAATTGTTTACATCCCAAAGCAATACCCCTGGAACCCAAACAGCCCAAGCTTTTATTAAAGAACTGCAAACACCCGTAAATGAGAAGGTAAGTGCTGGTAAACCCAGTTTCGTGGATTTTTTGGGAAGTCTTGGTTCAGTCTTGCTCCAGTTCTTCCCTTTTTAAGAGTAAGAGTTGAAACAACAGAGGGATAATAACAAATGACAAATGATAAATAAAAAATGACTTTATCTCAGGAATTATGGGCAGCAAATCAAGACTTAGCGCAAGCTTGCCTAGAGCATCCTTTCGTTCAAGGCATTGGCGATGGTACTCTTGAGCAAGTGAAATTTGCTTACTACGTAGGGCAAGATGCTTTTTTTTTAGAAGCTTTTGCCCGTGCGTACAGTATCGCCGCAGCTAAAGCACCAGACTGGTTAGGTTTCACCACATTTCATAACCTAGCTAGTGGAGTTTTAGAAGAACTGCGGTTGCATAGTGGCTATGCTTCCCAGTGGGGAGTAAATTTGCATTCTGTGGAACCTGCATCTGCCACCCGCCGCTATACTGACTTTTTGTTAGCAACTACTTGGAGTCAAGATGTGGGCTTAACTGCTGCGGCGATGTCTCCCTGTATGCGTTTGTATGCCTTTTTGGGAGAAAAGTTAGCTGGTAACGGTATTCCTAGTCATCAATATGCAGACTGGATTCGTACTTACAGCAGTGCAGATTTTCAACCACTAACACAACAATTAGAAAATTTGGTTGACAATTATGCCGCTAGCAATTCTGTTGTGCATTCAACCTATCGTTATGCGATGTTTTGCGAACGCGACTTTTTTCAGGCTGCGTGGATTTTGGAGTAGGGTAGCATAGCTGTGCTACCATACAAACTTAACGAATAATAGCTGCCCCATTTGGTAAAATAAACTTAGACATTGCTCAAGTTGCCTTTGCCGTTAGTTGCAGTTTGGGTGGGTTCAGTAATTGGAACCGCAACAACTGAAGGAACTTGTGAAATAGATTTTTTACTAATACTTCCCTTTCGGCGAGAGCCGCCTGCCTTTGAATACTCTATGCTGTTTCTACCGTAGACAGTCGCAACTCCAGTAAGCATCCTTTCAGACAGTTCTGAGAGTGCATTGTTCATCTGAGTTATCGTCTTACGAGATTCCTCAAGATTAGACAGAAGCGTATTATGGGCTTCTAGCGTGGCACGGGTATTATCGATAAGGCGGATATAAGCTTCAATGCTTAATCCATGCCCTAAATCTAGATTCTCATCGATGGATTTAAGCAGGGCGAGACGGCGTTGAGCTTTGTCTACAGCAGCAGAACCACGAGTTTTTAAAGACATAGAAAATATTTCTGGAATAGTTCTGCTTCAACATACTGGGATGTGTTTCTGCGTGAGAAGAGTATTTTTGTGGATTTAATTTAAACTGTTTAATCGGCACTCACTCTGTGTTTATACTTATTGATTCGTATCTGTTCTTGTTTCGGGATGAACGCAACAAGCAAATGCGTACGCCAAACAAGCAAATACTGCCGCCGAACAAGCAAATGTGATCGCTCAACAAGCAAATGCGTACGCCAAACAAGCAAATGCGTACGCCAAACAAGCAAATGTGATCGCTCAACAAGCAAATGCGTACGCCGAACAAGCAAATGCGTACGCTCAACTAGCTAATGCATAGGCGTAGCCCGTCGTAGACATCGCACTTCGTATTTTAATCAATTCACCAGATATCTTCAAAATTAAGGACAAATCCAGGCAGTATATCTTCTCCTGATAAACTAGCAGGAGATTGCAGCACTTCAACATCTCTACCAGAACGATAAATTTCTACTTGCTGAGTTTCTAAATCAATTAACCAACCTAATCTAGCACCGTTGTCTCGGTACTCTTGCATTTTATTTTGTAGCCTTGTTAAACAATCAGTATCAGAACACAATTCCACTACAAAATCAGGACATACAGGCGGAAACCTCTCTTTTTGCTCCTGTGTAAGAGAATCCCATCTGTTACGTCTTAACCAAGATACGTCAGGCGAACGAACTGCTCCATTTGGTAAAATAAACCCAACCGAAGAACCAAAAGCTATACCTAGTGATTCATCACGATTCCACACTCCAAGTTGAGCAGTTAAGTTAGCATTGCGGTTGCTGGTTAAGCCTCCGACTAGAGGCATTAGTAGCAATGTACCATCAGCATTACGCTCAAATCTGATTAATTCATTTATCTGACATAACTGGAAGAATTGCTCATCTGTTATTTGAAGAACAGGAGCAAAGTTGATAGTTAAGGCATCCATAGAAAAATTTTAACTTGAATATTCCTATAAAAATGCCAAAGGCGAATGCACTTTAGCGAAAAAAATATTTGGAATGATTGGCTCTAAGTGTTGATTACTTTATCCGCAGCACCAGTTAATATTTCATCCATCCAAGCATTTATGCTTTTGCCAGCCTTTTTAGCAGCAATAAATATTTTGCGGTGGTGTTCTGGAGTTGTACGGAATGGAAGTTTACCAGAGAATGGTTTCTCAGGCTCCTCTCCTAGTTCTTCACAGAAAGCAAGATAATCATCAACAGAAATTTTAAATTCTTGACGCGCTTCGTCTACAGTTTTTGCTTTAAAGGTAATCACGTCATTAATATCTAGGACTTGACCAAAAAGTATTCCTGCGTCTACATCTACTTCTATACTAGCTGTGTATCCCTTATAATTCATCATATTTTAATTCCTGCCTTAATTAAAAATTCTCTAACAGATTTGACTGCTCCTTTATCTGTCTCATTTTGAGGATGCGTATAAAAGCGTAGGCGTAGCCCGTCGTAGACATCGCCTGTTGTGGAAGAGTGGTGCGTTAGCATAGCTTCTCGTAAGTATCGCTGTGTATATTTAACTTAAAGACAAAAAAAGTATAATAGTGAGCATCAAATCCATATTTGTTAAAATATTTTTTATTACTAAAGAGAGAGAAGTTATCTGGTGGACTCTACATTTAACTGGAAACTGGAACAGACTTTACTTGAAAAAGTCATAAATTTGGCTAGTCAACGAGGGCAATCTCCTGAATCAATAGTCAGTGAAGCTGTTAGGCTATATCTAGAAACCCAATTACTAGAAACAGTTGACAATGCTGCGTCTGACCCATTAATTGGCTTATTTGCAGGAACACCTGATTTGGCTACAAACTCAGAAGATATTCTTCAACAGGATATTACTGAAAAATCTGGTTGGACGTGGAAAAAACCTTAGCAGTAGCTGATACGGGTTTTGTTGTAGCATTGTTGAACCGTTCGGATACAATGCATAGTATTGTTGCAAGAGTATATACACAAGAAAAACAAATTCTGTTACCACAAACAGTATTGGCAGAATTAGCTTATTTGGTAGGACGTAATGCAGGTGTAACGACAGTAGCAGCTTTTTTGCAAGGACTATCTGCGAGTCGATTTAGTTTAGTAGCTTTAACAGACCAAGATGTAATTCGTGTGGCGGAAATTTTGAATGAGTATGCAGATAGTCGAATTGATTTTGTAGATGCAAGTGTTATGGCTATAGCTGAACGCTATGGGATTAAAAAAATATTTACTTTAGATCAGCGAGATTTTAGATTATATCGACCTCAGCACTGCGATAGCTTTGAGATTTTGCCTTAAAGAAAATAATAGTTAATAAAAGAGCGATCGCTTTGCAGAAAACCTCAAAAACAAAGCGATCGCTTTATGCAGGCATTCAATTCTTAATTGTGCTCAAATCGCTTCGTATGTGAGTCGTGGATTAGATTCTAGGATTGATTCTGGGGTTTCGCCAACAACTAATTTCTCTAGAATCAACTCAACAGTAATGCGTATTGTAACAATTACGGGTTTTCAGATTATCACTTTAGGATCGGATACAACTAGTTGTTTGAGAGGCTTTTGCATTGTTTTTGATTGTTTATGTTACTATGTATACTTGAATTGGCAGTCTGTTTATGTACATTTACTATCAGCCACAAACATCACGGATTAAGCATATTACGGAGGTATTTTTGTGGATAGAATTACCAAAAGTTTGATAGAAGCTTTTCTAAAAGAACATGAAATAGAATCAGAAGGAGAAGCAATAGATTTTGAAAAATTTTGTAACTACTGCGTAATTTCACGAGAATATCCTGAGACTTTTAAAGTAGAAGATGTTTCTGTAGGCAGTTCAAATGATACTGGGCTTGATGGCATCGCTATTATTGTAAATGGTAAACTTGTAGACTCTATTGAAGAAGTTGATGATTTAGCTGATATCAATAAACGTATGGAAGCAACATTTATCTTTATTCAGTCTAAAACATCAAACACTTTTGATAGTGGAGATATGTTAAAGTTCTTTGAAGGAGTTTCAGATTTTTTTGCAGAAGAAGAACCAGTTTTAGAACGCAATGAAATGGTTGAATATAAAGTAAAAATAGCAACACATATATACTCAGAAAAAAGTAGTATGATGGTACGGGGAAGACCTTTATGTAAAATGTACTATATCACAACAGGTAAATGGACTGATGACAAAAACTTAGTCAGGCGTATGAGTGCTAAAAAACATGAAATTGAAGAGAAAAACATCTTTGAAAAAGTAGAAATTCAGGCACTAGGTGCTGATGAAATTAGAAAGCTTTATCAAAGTACAAAATTAGCATTAAGTACAGATATTATTTTTGCTAGCAGAGTAGTATTACCTGAAATTTCAGGAATATCTGAATCGTATATAGGTACTCTACCTTTTTCTGAATTCAGAAAACTAATAATTGATGAGTTCGATAATATTAGATTATCGATTTTTTATGATAATATTCGAGCTTTTCAAGGAACTAATGATGTTAATCATGATATCGAATCTACATTAAAGTCAGGAGAATTAGATAGATTTTCAGTTTTAAATAATGGAATAACGATAATAGCTAAATCATTAGATACTGTTGGCAATAGATTTAATATTCGAGATTATCAAATAGTTAACGGGTGTCAAACAAGCCACGTTTTATTTAACTGTAGAAATTTAAGTGGTATAAATAATTTACAAATTCCAGTAAAGATAATTGTTACAGACAAAGATGATGTAATAAATAGCATAATCAAAGCAACTAATCATCAAACACCAGTTAAAAAAGAAGAACTTGCAGCTTTATCTGAATTTCAAAAGAAATTAGAACAATGCTACAACTCGTTTGAATCCTTTCATGCTGGAGAACAGTTATATTATGAAAGACGTTCAAAGCAGTATCACGATAGAGCAGATGTACCGAAAAATCGTGTTATTACAATTCCCGACCAAATTAAAACTTTTGCTGCTATGTTTCTTGACCAGCCTCATAGAGTATCACGTTCCTATGGAGATTTATCCAGAGAAATAGGTAGTAAGATTTTTGGTGCTAATCATAGTCCAACAAGCTATTATGCAAGTGCTTTTGCTTACTATCGACTTGAAAATCTTTTTAATCAGAGAAATAGAAACAAGTTAGACCCTAAGTATAAAAAATGTAAATATTATTTACTTATGGCTATGAGGTATTTGACCGCAGGAGCAGATATGCCGAGCTTAGATAATCAAAGAAAAATGGAACAGTATTGTAATAAAATTATATCTGTGCTTAATAGCCAGCAAAAATATTTACAAGTATTTGAGAAAGGAACTGAGATTATTGAAGAGCAGTTTCTGCATTTAAATATTAATATAGATAATCGTGACGTAATCACAACTGTAAGTTTTGTTGAACAGTTGAAAAAAAGACTAGAAAGTGAATTTTCAAAAATAAATTCTAAATAAAGTAAATTGTATAGAACAGGACAAGAGCAAAAAAATAATAGTAACTTATCTCTAATAACAAAACAATAGAAAAACAAGCCTGTGAAAGCAGGCTTGTTTTCTATTCTTTATACAATTTCTTCTAAACCAATGTCATAACTTGTTCATATTCTTCTTTATAGCTTTGCAAAGCATCACAAAGATCAACTTTTTGCTGAAGATTAAGCCAAAGTCTTGGGCCATTTCCTAAAGCTTTACCAAGACGTATTGCTATATCTACTGTAATTGCTCTTTGGCCATCAATAATTTCCTGAATTGTTTGATTAGATACTCCTAAAATTTCTGCAAAATTTACGGTATTAATATCTAAATCATCTAAAATATCTGCAATTACTTCGCCAGGATGTATTGGTCTTACTAATCTATCATCAATAATATCTTGCCAATTATCCATAATTAACCTTATCTCATTGTTAAGGCAGGCTTTATGCCTGCCCATTTAATCCTAGTCTATCCCTTCAATCCGGTCTTCAACTTCTTGGTACAACTCACGCAGACGATCTAAATTCTCCTCGCTAGTCTCCCAATAACCACGTCCATTCACTTCCAACAAAGTTGATACAACCTTGCGGAAAGAATGGGGATTAAGGTTCAGTAACCGTTTCTGCATTTCTTCATCTTTGATGAAGGTTTCGTTAGTATCCTCGTAAATCCAGTTATCCACAGCGCCGGCTGTCGCACTCCAACCCATTGTATTTACCAATCGCTTGGAGAGTTCGCGCACACCTTCGTAACCGTGATTCAGCATTCCCTCATACCACTTAGGATTTAATAATTTGGTACGCGCATCTAAGCGCACGGTTTCTGATAATGTCCGCACTTGAGCGTTAGCTGTGGTTGTATCTGCAATATAAGATGCTGGTTTTTTACCATCACCTCGCAGACTTGCAACTAACTTAGTGGGATCTGAATCAAAGTAGTGGGAAACATCTGTCAAGCTAATCTCGGAAGAATCCAAATTTTGGAAAGTTGCATCAGCAGTTTTCAATGTGCTTTCAAAAATCTGCCGGGATTCGTCCATGATTCCGGGGTTATCGGAATTGAAGGAGAAAGATTTCCGGTTGAGATACATGTCCTGCAACTCGGCTTCGCTATCCCAAGTGCTGTTTTCTACCGCCAAGTTGATATTTGACGAGTAGGAACCAGAAGCGTTGGAGAAAACGCGCGTCGCCGCTTGACGCAGATTAATCCCCATATCTTGGGCTTGTTGCAAAGCGTGTTTGCGAACAAAGTTCATTTCTAATGGTTCATCTGCCTCAGCTGCCATCTTCACCCCTTGATCTAGCAGGTTCATTTGGTTGATGAACAAGTCGCGGAATACACCAGAACAGTTGATTACTACATCAATTCTGGGGCGTCCCAACTCTTCTAGAGATATCAATTCCAACTTGTTCACCCGTCCCAAGGCATCTGGAACTGGACGCACACCCACCATCCACATAATTTGCGCTAGGGATTCGCCGTAAGTTTTGATGTTATCGGTTCCCCAAAGGACGCAGGCGATGGTTTCTGGCCATTTTCCATCGTTTTCAGCTTTGTTACGTGCCAAAAGCCTGTCTACAACGATTTTGGCTGATTGGACTGCTGCTGTTGTTGGGATGGATTGCGGATCGAGTGCATGAATATTCTTACCCGTGGGCAATACATCCGGGTTGCGGATGGGATCGCCACCAGGCCCAGGTAGAACGTACTCGCCTTCCAAGCCTTTGAGTAATGCTCCTAGTTCGTTATCGGCACAAACTTGCTGGAGACAGAATTCCAAATATTCAAACAGGGGTTTTAGGGCTGCGCTATCAACTTTGGGATAACCTGCTTTATGCAATGATTCCACCCAAGGTTCTTTTTTGCCCATGTTGAAGAAATTCAACCGGGAAACTAGAGAAACTCGCCCTTCTGCGTCGGTTTGTTCTTGGACAAGGGCGGTAACTGCTGCACGGGTTGCCAAGGTGATATCTTGCAGTAATTGGACATCTTTTAAAATGCCTCGGTCATTATTTTGGTAAATATCGTCAATATTACGCCCAATGCTGTTAGCGATAATTCCGGGTAAGCCTTGAAGTCCCTCTTCTTGACGATCTAGACTAGCAATGTTGACGAGAGTTGCGATCGCTTCTTCTGCACTTGGTGGTTTACCAATAACGTGCAACCCACAAGGCAACAACCGAGACTCGATTTCCATCAATCGGCGGTAGACGTTGCCAACAATATTATCGCGATCGTCGGTACTCATGTCTCTGGCATCGGTTTCTGGCAGATTGATATCCTTATCCAGATTCACGATCCGGCATTTATCCATGATGCTGTTAACAATGGAAATACCGCGTCCACTATCTTTCAAGGTTTGATAGGAAGCAATTAATTCGCTGAGTTCCTTTAAACCTTTATACAAACCAGCATTTTCTGCTGGAGGTGTCAAGTAGGAAATCGTTTCGGCATAACTCCGACGTTTGGCAATTGTCGCTTCACTCGGATTATTGGCTGCGTAGTAATACAAGTTAGGAATTGAGCCAATCAAGTTATCTGGATAACAATCTCCAGACATCCCCATCTGTTTACCTGGCATGAATTCCAAGGAACCGTGTGTACCAAAGTGCAGTACAGCATCAGCTTTCCAAACTTGCTCTAGGTAAGTGTAGTAGGCAGCAAAACCGTGGTGAGGACTAGCTGAACGGGAGAACAACAGCCGCATCGGGTCGCCTTCGTAACCAAATGTAGGTTGGACACCGATGAAGACGTTACCGAATTGCTTACCATAAATTAGCAAGTTTTGCCCATCGCTGTTGAGATGTCCGGGAGGTGGCCCCCAGTTTTCCTCTAGGCGTTGAGAGTAAGGGGTAAGTGCCTCATACTCAGGAACCGACATTTTGTAAGCAACGTTCAGTTCTGGGCTGTTGTACTGCGCTTGGGCGTCATGGATGACTTCTTGCATCAACGCTTCGGCTGATTCTGGCAATTCTGGTAAGTCGTAGCCGTTATTTTTGAGAGCTTTCATCACCTCGTAGATGGAGCCGAAAACATCCAAGTACGCTGCGGTTCCCACGTTGCCTTTATCTGGCGGGAAGCTAAAAACTGTAATGGCGACTTTTTTACCAAGCTTCGGTTTGCGGCGCAGATTTGCCCATTTTAAGGCGCGTTCGGCTACAGCTTCAACCCGATCGCGCAGTGCGATCGCTTTCCCTGTAGTCCCATCCCTACCTGATAAAATTATCGGCTCAATTGCCCCATCCAACTCAGGAATCGCAATTTGCAAAGCTACTTGAATTGGATGTAACCCTAAATCGCTATCCATCCACTCTTCTGTAGTTTGGAATACTAAGGGTAACGCCACCATGTAAGGACGGTTTAAGCGTTTGAGTGCCTCAATTGCCTTGGGATGATCTTGTCTGGCTGGGCCACCTACTAAAGCAAAACCAGTCAGCGATATCACTGCATCTACCAACTGTGTGTTGGTATTTGGTTCATAGAAGTAAGCATCCACAGGCTTGGAGAAATCCAAACCACCAGCAAATACAGGTAATACCCGTGCGCCTAGTGCTTCCAACTCCTGCACCATTGCTACATAATGGGCATCATCCCCTGTAACTAGGTGAGTGCGTTGCAATACTAACCCGACACAAGGAGCTAGGGGATCTTTTAGATCGTTAGAAATATCCTTACGAGTTGTGTACCAATTAAGGTACTCTCTGACATCTTCAAACATACTGGGAGCCAAAGGATGCCAAATCCCTAAATCGGGATAAACCACTGGCTGTTGATATGTATAAGGTGCAAAATTTTGTTTCTCTAAACCTTTAAATACATATTTATCAGCTAGCATCAGCAAGAAGTTTTCCAGGTTTTCTGGTGAACCACCTAACCAATACTGAAAACTGAGCATGAAATTTCGAGCGTCCTGTGCCTTATCCATTGGTAAGAATTTCAGCACTTGCGGCAGCGTTCGCAAAAGCTTCAGCATTCCATCTTGAAATCCTGCACCGGATTTTTCTTTGCGTTTCCGCATGAATTGAGCGATCGCACTTTTTGACTGACCCAACTGTGCTAGAGAAAAGCTGCCCATTTTACTTAGGCGCATTACCTCTGGCATCGAGGGAAAGACAACGGAAACGTCCAGATGATCGCGGTGTGGTTCTACTGCTGCTACTACTTTCTGTGCTAAGTCTTCGATGAAAATGAGGGAAGCGATGAAGATATTCGCACTCTCAATTTCTCGTTTGAACTCCTCATAGTTCTCTGGGTCGCGGAGTTCCTCAATCAAGTACCCACTGATTTCAATCGCCAAGTTGGGATTGTTCGCGTTAATCGTGCGAACCGCTTGCGACAAAGCACTCTGGTACTGGGACTCAAGCACGACATAGACCACCTTGATTAAATTACGTCCGCGTAAGTTATCAGGCGCAATGTGTCTAATGGTGGACTTGACGTGTGTGAACATGCTTCTTCGGCTCCTTTGATGCGTGTTCTCTCTTTAAGTTCCTAGCGGCATTATCAGCCACTGTTAACTTCTGATCTTTAGGCAATATGTGTTTTTTATCAGAAAACGCTTGCCCAGTGGGAATTTTATCGTGTATCTGATACAAATCGATATAAAAAACGAAATATTTCTTTGTAATTGTTGACTGTGTTTAAAAGTATTTGCTCACTTATTTGTAAATTTTTTGCAATACTTCTCTTTAATAGTTAAATAGCTATTAAGTATATTGTTGGATTTACAAAAAAAAACCCGCTTGTGCGGGTTGTAAAAACGGAAATATCCAGGCGATCGCACCACTTAAGCAGCTGACTCTACCTGAGAATTGGCTTTTAAACCAGATAATACACTTTCCATTTTTGATAAAGGCACAGCACCAGAAAAAGTTTCGCCATTGATAAAAAAGAATGGAGTACCTCCAATTCCCAACTTTTCAGCCAACTGTTGATCTTTTGCGATCGCAGCATTGACTTCTGCTGAATTGCGTTGTTGGTTGAACTGTGACAAATCTAATTTCAGATTTTTAGCGATATCAACATACAATTTTTCACCCAACTTGTCTTGTTTAGCAAATAAAGCGTCTTGATATTGCCACATTATAAATATGATTAAATATTAATCTATGAGTATAAATTGGGAATTTAGTATTTTAAGAATTATTCGGCTGAAAATGACTCTGGCAAAAACTTGCAGATGTTATCGAACATAGCCTGCAATTATATCAGTGATATTGTGCTTATAAAAATTAGGAACGAATTAGGTAATATTTCCCTCTTGACTAATGACCCCTAACTCTTGCACATTAACTAATGACTCAAGTAGATATTCTCATCCTATCAAATGGCCCTGGAGAGGTAACAACCTGGGTGCGCCCAGTAGTAAAGGCATTGCGGCAAAAATTTGGCGATGACCGAAATCAAGTGAGAATCAGTGTAGTTCTATCGCCTTGCTCAAATGCTAGTGGTAAAGAAGCTGCGATCGCTCTTTCTTATCCAGAAGTAGATAGAGTACAGCCAGCAGAGCATTTTTGGCAATTTTTGCTTTGGGGTAAAACCTTTGATAATTGGGACTGGAGAAGTCACGGTGTAGTAGTTTTTCTCGGTGGCGATCAAATTTTCCCCGTAGTCATAGGCAAAAAGCTGGGATATCGCACAGTAGTTTACGCTGAATGGTCAGCCCGTTGGCATAACTGGATTGATCGCTTTGGCGTGATGAAACCTGAAGTTGCTGCCCGTGTCCCCCAGAAATATGCTCACAAATTCGCTGTTGTCGGTGATTTGATGGTAGAAGCTAGTAGTCATTCGTCATTAGTCATTGGTCATTTATCCTTAGCAAACGACAAAGGACAAATGACTAATGACATAGACGCGTCAACGGCTTCCCACAAAGTAGGACAAAAGACTGAATTGATTGGTTTACTCCCTGGTTCAAAAGCCGCAAAATTAGCCCAAGGAGTACCATTAAGTCTAGGCATTGCTGAATACGTTTATGCAAAAAGACCTCAAACTAAATTTGTGATTCCTGTAGCCCCAACTTTGGATTTACAAACTTTAGCTAGTTTTGCCGATCCCCAAAAGAACCCTATTGCTGAAACATTTGGCTTTGGCGGTGCTTCCTTAATTGTCCCAGAGGACTCTAGCAGCAAGGCATTGCTCAAAACAACAACGGGCTTAACTGTGGAACTGTGGCAAGAAAACCCTGCATATCACTTATTATCCCAGTGCTGCATCTGCTTGACTACAGTGGGGGCAAACACTGCCGAACTCGGTGCTTTAGGAGTGCCAATGATTGTTTTGTTGCCAACCCAGCAACTTGATGCCATGCGTGCTTGGGATGGTTTACCTGGGTTGTTGGTAAATCTACCAGGTGTAGGTACGCCTTTTGCCAACGTGATTAATTGGTTATTCCTAAGATTTGTAAGACGTAAAGGTTTATTAGCATGGCCAAATATCTGGGCACAAGAAGAGATAGTGCCAGAACTTATGGGTAAACTTCAACCACAAGAAATTGGAGAAATGGTTATAGACTTATTAGCTCATCCAGAAAAATTGGACGATATCCGCGCTAAACTCCGTAAAATTCGTGGTGAAAGCGGTGCAGCCCAAAAGATAGCACAGATTGTTAGTGAGGAAATTGGGAAGTAAAGGAAGTGGGAAACAATTCAAAATTCAAAATTCAAAATTATTCTTTCACTTTCTTCTTTACTTAATCGGAAGATTCTCCATCCCTGCGGCCAAGTTCATAAATGCCAGCGCCCATACAAGCTAATATACCTGTACTAATTCCCCAACTCTCACCTAAACTAATTTCCAGAACCCAGTTACATAAAGCACCAATTACCAAAAAAGGCACAATGCTAAATAATGAAGCGTAGAAAGAGTTTTGGGATTCTCTGGCTTTACGAGTCTTTTCAAATTCTGACTGGCTAGTATAAAGCGATCGCTCGGCAAAGTTAAACCAGCGATTGAGTTGCTCGATTACCCATTCATTAACTTGGGAAAAACCTAGATATAGCGCCAATGACCACAAACTCGCTCCGGCGATCGCGATCGTGTCTAACTCAAAGCGGAAAGGCAAAATTTCAGTCAGCATTGCTTATGAGAGTCCTGCAAAGGGTTGACTTTAGCTTTTAGTAGATGCTAAATAAACCTCTTGTGCAATTTTAAGCATAAAGGTTGACAAGATTTCAACTACTTGACAACTCTCTTGCTCTTTTAATCATCCATTACTGAGAAACTTAGCCATATTCTAATAACTCATCGTCTAATTGCACACCTGCAATCAGTTCGTGGACAGCCTCAGACATTTGAGTTGTATAAGGTTGCAGTGTGTTATTTTTGAGCGCTTCTGTCATAGCAAAATCGATAAACAGCCGCACCATTACTGATTCTTCTCCGTCTTCATCATCACCAGATTGAGGTGAAATCCGCAAAATTGCAGTATCTGGCGACAATACCTCTATCCAACCATCTGCATTGGCAAACTGAGGATATATCTCGATAAAACTCAGCTGGTAGCCTAAACCCTGCACTGTTACCAATTTTAGTACTACGAATACTGTAGGAGTTGCTCATCTTCAAGCGTATCTACATGAGGTAGTTACATGATAGTAATTTATCACGCAATGCATCGGTCTGCATTGTTAATGCATCGG
>NZ_CAXTNE010000013.1:0-9406 GCF_964245445.1 uncultured Nostoc sp. | reverse complement strand
CGGCTTACAATCTTAATGCGTCGGTCTGCATTGTTAATGCATCGGCTTACAATCTGAAGGAAATCCGGTAAGATATCAATCCAGATTTTGCAGCCCCATCGCAATCTTACTGTGTTTCTCGATTTGCCCCATTACTTGTTTTGCTCGTTGAATAACTACGGCTGGTAAACCCGCCAATCTTCCGGCCTCAATACCATAAGACTTATCAGCGCCTCCCGGTTGAACTTGATGCAAGAAGATAATTTGGTCGGGTAATTCCTTGACTGTTACCTGATAGTTAGCCACATTCGGCAGAATGCTTGCCAGTTCATTCAATTCATGGTAATGAGTAGCAAAAATCGTTCGTGCCCGAATATCCACTGCTATATATTCTGCCACCGCCCAAGCTATGGAAAGACCATCAAATGTCGCTGTTCCGCGACCAATTTCATCTAACAGTACTAGCGACCTAGATGTGGCATGATTGAGAATATTCGCCGTTTCATTCATCTCCACCATGAAGGTAGATTGACCAGTTGCAAGATCATCTACTGCACCTACACGGGTGAAAATGCGATCGCATATTCCTAATCTGGCAAACCTAGCTGGTACAAAACTACCAATCTGCGCCATTAACTGAATCAATCCCACCTGACGCAAATAACAACTTTTGCCACTCGCATTCGGCCCGGTGAGGATGATCAAATCGGGATTGTCATTTGTTATTTGTCCTTGGTCATCTCCCAATGACATAGGCGCTTCGCCTTCCCGCAGGGTATGACTAATGACAAATGACTCTCCTCCCAATTGCGTCGAATTCGGCACAAAGAAACCCGCAGGTAAAGACTGTTCTACCACCGGATGACGGCCATCAACTATGTTTATCTCCCTTCCTGATAACATTTCTGGACGACAGTAACCTTGATGCACCGCTAACTCAGCCAAACCACACAACACATCCGCCGCCGCGACTGCACGAGACAGATTGCGAATCACTTCCGCCTCTTGTGCTACCTCTTCGCGCAACGCCGTAAAAATCTCATACTCCAACTGATTTAAATCATCCCGTGCTGCGAGAATCCGGGCTTCCCGTTCCTTCAAATCTGGGGTGATGTAACGTTCCTCATTCGTCAGGGTTTGCTTACGGATATAATTAGCGGGTACTTGGTCAGCTTTCGTGCGGGAAATACTGATATAATAACCAAAGGTTTTGTTAAATCCTACCTTCAGAGTGGAAATACCCGTTTTAGCTCTCTCATCAACTTCTAAATTGGCAATCCATTGCTGATCCGCTTCTACAGTTGCCTTTCTCTCATCTAACAGGGGATTTACACTGGGGCGAATCAATCCGCCTTCTTTGATTAGTATGGGTGGCGACTCGACAAGATGCGCGTGTAACTTTTGTGCTAATTCTTCCAACACAGTTGGGACTTTCTGCAAAGCTTTTAGAAATGGAGAACGCGCTTGGGTTACTAAGCTGGATAATTCTGGTAAGCGTGAGAGGGAATCTGCCAAAGCTACTAAATCTCTAGCATTAGCTGTACCAGAACCTGCCCTGCCTGTGAGTCGTTCCAAATCATAAATTTGGCGTAACAATTGCCGCAAATCTTGACGCAGGGGCGTATTTTCCATCAATTCTTCGATGGTATCTTGCCGCGCCCGAATGCCTTTAATATCGAGTAGGGGTTGCAATAACCAGCGCCGTAAAGCCCGCCCGCCCATCGCTGTACTAGTTTTATCTAATGCCCAAAGTAGAGAACCGTGAAAAGTACCATCCCGAACAGTTTGGGTAATTTCCAGATTACGGCGGGTTTGATTGTCAACAATTAGGTAGTCGGTGACAGTGTAGCTGCGGAGTCTTTGAAGGGTAACTGGGTTTTCTTTTTGAGTATCTTCTAAGTATTCCAGAAGACCGCCAGCCGCACGAACGGCGAGGGGAAGATGATCGCAACCAAGTCCTTCGAGCGATCGCACCTTAAATTTCTGTAATAATCTAGGTCTAGCTTCAGCTTGGGAAAAGGGAACTTGCGATCGCAAACTATAGCAAAATGATGGTGGCAAACACTGGGGGAGATGTGGCGAAGTTTCTCCGGGACGTAGCAAACTACCTAAATCAGGCGCATTTGTCGGAACCAGCACCTCTGAAGGTTGCAAGCGCATTAATTCCTGTGTCAGATGTTCTAAATCACTGCCTTGAGTCGTGAGAAATTCCCCTGTGGAGATGTCTGCATAAGCTAAACCCCAATGATTTGCGGCAATTACTACTGCTGCTAGGTAATTATTGCGACTTGATTTGAGCATTCCCTCTTCCAGCAAAGTGCCAGGAGTCAGGATGCGCGTTACCTCCCGTCGTACCAATCTACCAGCAGCTTCAGAAGCATCTTCTACTTGGTCGCAAATTACGACTGCATAACCTTTTTCTACCAGCAGCGTTGCGTAGCGTTCCCAAGCGTGGTGCGGAACACCAGACATCGCCACTCGTCCTTGTTCGCCAGCTTGTTTGCTAGTGAGGACTAATTCTAATTCTTGCGCTAGTTTTACAGCATCTTGAAAATAGCATTCAAAGAAATCTCCTACCCGATACAGCAATACCGCGTGAGGATATTTATCCTTCGTCTCGACATAGTGCAAGTACATTTGACTTAGCTTACTGCGATCCACCTGTTGATGGTCAGAAATAAAAGTACTTGCATCGGGCTTGCTAGATGGAGTTTCAGAGTCAGAGGCGGTCATAGATGCTATCGAGTTACGCACGGAAATTCCCCAAGATCCGATGATAACGTGATGTGAAAGTTGAATGGCGATCGCTAAAGGATATTTTACCCTTTGTTATATTAGCTTGCTGATGCACCGATTATTGCTGTTAAAGTAGTGAAGAGGCGATCGCAGTATGGCGAAGCTTGACGAACCCTAGCTACATTCAACAACGCTAAAAGCTTCGGAGCGTGTGTCCTTTTAGTTCTTTTTTCATACTTGCCATTTTTTGAATGACGGGTAGCTGTCTTTAACTGGATATACAAAGTTTCTTTAGAAATTTGCTCTACATTCTGATATTGTGCCATTAAACGCTCAATTCCATCTTCCCTAAATCCCTCCCCATAAAACTCTTTTAAAGCATCAATATCAGCAATAAACCATGCTTCCATTGTTTGCACCATCAGTTGGCATTGCTCATCGTCAAAATTAACTGCATCTAAAATCCAAGGATGATCTTCTGTTCTACTTCTCAGATGTTCCCAAGGTGTAACAGTGGAATCAACCGGAGATTCAGCATCAATTAATAAAACATTGAAAGCTTCTACTTGAGACTCTAAAGCCGTTTTAAAATCCTCATAAGCATCACGCCTTGATCCACACATAACGATAAATATTTTAATGTTTTCACCTGCAATATCATATAGTTCGTGAAAAAATTTTATAAAACCTGGGCGTAGTCCAGTTGTGGTTTCTTTTCCACTCCTGATCCCACTACGAAAACCTGGGCGTGGTCTGAGTAGCAGTTCAGTATCATCTTCATCTCCAGCACCCTCAATATAAATGTATATCTTCATTACCAACGATTTCCACCAATTTGCCCCATCCGCCAGAGATCACCAAGCGTATACTTTTCTAACCATTTTTTCAATCTCTCAGATTCCTGACGATGGAGGTGGCTACCTTTTTTATCTCGTTCACAAACTATTACTGATTCTGGATATTCACTCAAAGCAGAAACTAAAGCATCAGAATGAGTTGTCACTATTAATTGTGTTCTCTGTGATGCGTCGATTAGCATTTCTGCAATTGTGGATAAAATATCTGGATGTAAACCAATCTCTGGTTCTTCAAGACAAATAAGTGGTGGTGGAGTTGGGTCAAGTAGTAAAGCCATTAAAAATAAATAACGAAGCGTACCATCAGATAATCGATTTGCCGGAATTGGTTCAATCAAACCCTCTTCACGAATAATTATCTGTACTGTACCGCCAGATATTATTACACCCAGTTCTTCGGCTGCTTCATAAAACTTTTTCAGCTTTTCAATAATTTTTCTATGACCTATTTTATTTTTTAAGTTGTTTAAAAATAGACCCAGATTACTACCATCTTCTAGTAGAGGATGTTCAGGTAAGTCAGGCTTTTGAGCATTTCTTGGTACTGAATATCGCCCCATCTGCCAGTCACGATATAAAGCTATATTAGAAAATGTAGTGCTGAGATAAGAGAGTTCTGGATACAAATCTGGATCTGTTCGCTGAGATAAGACTGACTGATCTGGAATTAAATCTTCTCGCCGAAGAGTACGAGTACGTTGAATGTTGAAGTCATCGTCTAACTTATTAATATTTAAAACCGGACGACCTCTTTGGTAACGATAGTAAAAATAAACATCATCTGATCCTGGATATGGTCGTTCATTCTCTATAGCTTCATCAACTAGCTCTAGTAGTCTTCTTTGACCAATCGCTGTCAAACTAACTTGATAACGTAAATTTTGGGGTCTTTGAGGGTAATCTAAATTAGCTTCTATTTTGGCTACTGGATTTTCCTGTCCACCCTTCCACAGAAACTCGCTAACCCCTCCACCTTGCCGAAATGGGGCGGGTAAGTCTGTTGGTGTTGCTTTTAAAATTCCAATTGCTTCAATTAAATTCGATTTACCTGAAGTGTTAGCCCCAATTAAAACATTAAGCGGTTGCAGTTCAATTTCTTCATCTTCATTTCCATAGGAAAGAAAATTCTTTAATCGAATAGAATGGATAAATCTTTTACCGTCCATTAGGTTTTCCTATTTAGTTAATTATCTATATTTTATTAATGTCATATTTGCTAGTAATTATGGACAGAATTACCTCAGTATTTAATGGTAACCTGATATACAGGCAAAGGGCGATGTCTGCGGCGGGCTACGCCTACGCTCAAGGATATTTTACTCTTTTTTGCGACTGCTTCGACGCGTAGACGCTGGGGTAACTGGTTCATAAGCCTTGAGTCCCGCATCGCCCGTAAAAATTTCTACTTGGAATGTGCTACTGGTTTTGGCGTAATATTCAGCCACAGTCTTAATTGTCGCATCTCCGATAGAAATCTTTCTAGATGCTAGAGTAGGCCATTCAGTAGCCAACTGTTTCAATTGCTCTGAATTCCAAAGTTCACCCACTTGAGTTTCAAAAACTCCCCAAGGTATAACTCCATCTGCTACTTTCACTAAAATATTACCGAAAGTTTGAGCAATTTCATATCGCTTAGAGTTAGCTTGTGCAATGTGATTACCAGTTTCTATAATTGTTGCTATTGGTAGTATAAACTTTGCACCTTGTTTTTCTTCTTCCTGAAAACGGGCTTCAACTCTTTTTTTATCCCATTTATCATTATCAGAACCACAAGTTTCTTTACCAGGTACACCTAAGTAGACGCAAAGGATTGATGTATCAATAATCAAAACCTTTCTCATATCTCATTTTACTTATTATCAGAAAGGCTCTTTTCAATTGCGCCTTTAGTTGCTAGTCTGCCTAAAGTACCCGATGCTAACAAAAGAGGAAGATTTTCAATATCTTCTAAAAGAGTAAGTTTGCTTTCTCCAGTTTCTTGATCGCGGTGGGCGACAACCACGAAAGGAACTATCTCTGGGCCTAAAGCATCAAGCAAAGCTGGATTATGGGTAGTCAGTAAAATATCAATTTTTCTTTTCTGACCAATTTCTCGCAGTATTTTAACTAGCAATTCTGCACGGGAGGGATGAAGACCATTATCTATTTCTTCAATTACTAGTTGACTACCTTCTGGTCTAGTGAGTAGTGCTGTGAGTATTGCTAGAAAGCGGAGAGTTCCATCTGACATTGTTTTAGCATCAATTTCTGTAACATGACCAGGTTTCCATTCTTCCTGACAGTAAAGCATTGCATCAGTACCAAATCTGCCCACTTTTTCTGCCCATAGTTTTTGAATATCACCTTCTGGCAAATCTTTGATGTAGTTAGATAGAGTGGATTCTACTTCAGTTTTATGTTCTTCAGATAATGCTGCTAATACACCAGCAATATTGGAGGCATCGCTTTCAAGAGTGTCAGATAGGCGTGAATACTCACGCATTTTAGAGGGAATAGGATTCAGGATCAAAATTTCTTTCAGAGTGGAAACAACACAATTGATAGCTTTAATTTTTAAGGGAAAACATCTTTGTTGAAGTTCTTTTTCAAAAACCATGCTACCATCTTCGGCAATGCTGAAATATATATGATTAGATATAATATCCTTAAAATCAAAAGAAGTTACTGGCTCTTTCATCCCAGTTCTTGTATTTAAATCTATTTTTTTAACAGTGAATTTTTCTACATAATTAATAACACGATCTTCATTTAAATTTTGACGCTCAATATATTCTTCTATAACTTTGACTTCACTTACTATTTGTGTTTGTATAACATATAAGTAGTCTGCTTTATCATCTTCACCCTGAACTAAAGCATTTAATGTAAATTGAGTTTCGGGTTTAAGTGCAGCCCACTCTAAGCCACCTCTAATAGATGTAAGTGTTTTATCTCCTGCTAAAGCTGCTTCAACATTCTCACCTCTAGCTATTCTTTGTAAAAATTCCAAAGCTTCAACTACATTGGACTTACCACTGGCATTTGTCCCAATCAGAACAGTCAATGGGTCAAGTGGAAGCTCCGCATAACGGAAACTTTTCCAATTTTCAAGAATGAGTTGCTTAAGCATGACCAACTCCAAAAATTATAAAATTATATTTTTACTAATACTCTTGATAACAACTTAAGATGCAAATCGCAGAGTTTAATACACCTTTAAAATTTCACTCACCCAACCATTCTTCACGAGAAACTCCAGCTTGTCGCAATAGCCGCGATAATAGATCCACACTAATATCACCCTCATAAGGATTGGTAATAATTACAGTAACATCACCTCGCCGCATTTGTGGATGCTTTCCTCCGGCATAGGGGCCTTCAAAGCCCAACTCTTGCAGACGTTTTACTAAATCACGCCAAGAAACAGGAGTTAATCTAGACATTTTTATACAGGTTTGGTCAGTTCATTGAGGTTCATACCAGCAATTACGGGAATCGTTAACCCCAAATGTAACCGTAGCGCTAGCCAATCACTTAAAGCCTCTCTTAATTCTCGCCTACATCCTTCTAACGTTTGATGATTTGCCCAGACTCCTTGTAAGCTTGGAATTTCACCCCAATAAGTTTGCTCATCTTCAATAATCTCATAAACCGCTAGTTCCATTGCTTGGTCAATATAGCTTGCCAGCATAATAATTAAACAATCCAGTACTTACTTCAATTTAGCTTTTATCAGTGGCGATGCCTACGCTCAAGCATTCTTACCCTTTTGGTGCGATCGCTCCAGTGCATAAATTATCCAAAAAAATTTAAACACTATAAATAGAGTTAGCATAAATTGCCATCTGCGATCTGTTACGCAAATTAAGGCGGTTTAAAAGGTGAGTCACAATTTCTGATACTTTTTTAGATATATTTACTTAGCATTAAATACTTGCTCATTTGTCTGGCGATTTTACACCCTCTCAACAAAAAATATAAAAGCCAATTAGATAGAGTAATAATTCAGGTTTTTACTCTATCTAACTGGCTACATTTCGCTCAGTTTTTGATGATTTATTTTTCTGGGGGTAAATCTACACTGTAAACAATTTTCCCTACCAAGTTACGCAGTGTTACCGTCATCACTTTTGTATTTCCATTAATTTTAACTCCTCCAAAGAATTGCAAACCTTCACTTGGGGGTCGATTTGCTTTCGTACCTGGAGGAAGGCTTTGAAATATTAATTGTGGGCCAAAAGTATTTTCCAATTCATTGGGGCCAAATGTGCCAGAGTTAAGAGGTCCAGCAACAAACTCCCAAAAAGGCTTAAAGTCGGTAAACTGTGCTTTAGCGGGGTTGTAATAGTGGGCTGCTGCATAATGTACATCAGCAGTTAACCAAACAACATTCTGGATATTCTTATTTTTGATAAATCGTAGTAAATCGGCAAGTTCTAATTCTCTTCCTAAAGCTGGGCCATCTCCATTAGCCCAAGCTTCAAAATCAGTGCTACCGTCTTTAACTATCAATCCCAAAGGCATATCACTCGCAATCACTTTCCATGTTGCTTTTGATGAGAGCAATTGCCTTTTCAACCATTCCACTTGTTTTTTGCTCAAAAAGTCTGTTTTTTCGCTTGGTACTGGCTGATTATTGGGGCTGTTTGGCCCCCGGTACGTGCGCTCATCTAGCATGAAAATATCTAATAATGGGCCATAGTTGAAGGAGCGATAAATTTTCGCTTTATCTGGATCATTTGTTTCATAACCAATAGGTAGATATTCCAAAAATGCTTGCCTTGCCCTTTGGGATAGCAAGTTAACATCCTTAACTGTATAACGGTCATCGTTCAGGATAATTTGCCCAGGATACCAATTGTTCCTTGTTTCATGGTCGTCCCACTGTGCCAATATGGGAACTTCAGCGTTGAAGCGCTTGATGTTTTGATCCAGTAAATTGTAGATATAGTTACCACGATATTCTGTGAGAGTTTCTGCTACTTTGGATTTTTCTAGTGTAGTGATGTTTTTCCAAATAGTGCCGTCGTCTAAAGTTACTTCTGATTGAATTGGGCCATCGGCGTAAATATTATCGCCAGAATGAATAAAAAAGTCGGGGTGAAGTTGGCGCATAGTTTCGTAAATTTTCATTCCACCAAACTCAGGATTAATCCCCCATCCCTGACCGGCAGTGTCACCACCCCAAACAAAGAATACATCTCGCCCAGATTTGGGGGGAGTGCGGAAAGTGCCTTTGACAGGAGCGCTGTAAGTGCCTTGATAATTTAAATCTTGGAAGATCACCCGATAAAATAATTTTTGGTCTGGTGGCAGGTTCCTCAGATAAAGTCGTGCTGTAAAGTCACTATTTTTTAGAGCATTGGGCCCTACAACTCGCTGCACATTTTTAAAAGATTCGCTGGTAGAGTATTCTACGATCATTTTGGCGGGGCGATCGCTGCGACTCCAAATAACAATGCTATCTTTGGAAATATCTCCGCTAGCTACACCATAAGGTATAGCAGGACGCACTTTGTCAGAGGTGATAATTGCAGGCGCTTGGGCAAAAACTTGTGATTTCGATACAAGATTTGTGGCAATAATTCCACCTGCTGTGATAGTTGAACGAAGCAAAAACTGGCGGCGGTTTAGTTGCGATGGGCGATTAGATTCCATGATAAATAATGCCAAGCTTAAGAAGTATTACAGAATAAGTGTTTAGCACATTCTCTTATCCCAACAAGTAAAGCTTGGGTTATCCAAGGGTTAATAGACTTCTTGCATAAATTAAAAATAAGAACCCCACCCCTTACACCCCACCCGGATGCTAAGGCTACGGTGTACACACAAGCCGGAAAAACTTCATCTACCAA
>NZ_CAXTNE010000012.1:0-56825 GCF_964245445.1 uncultured Nostoc sp. | reverse complement strand
GAGTGGGGATTGGGGGAGAGGGTGCAGAGGAGAAGAATTTTCCCTTTGCTCCCTGTTGCCTGCTCCCTGCCCCTCTGCCTCTTCAAAGACGGGTGCGAGGATACCACAGGAACGGTAGCCAGTATTTAAGCCAGTTAGTTCTTCTAGTTTGCGCGTCCAGTCGGGATATAAAGCACGCGATCGCCAACACAAAGAATGCATTGCCTCATTAGGGATGTTTTCCGCATCTGGTGCTAACATCCCGGCGGCGGCATGGGTAGCGGCAGCCTGGAAGTCACGACAAAGCACGGTGACACTTGCCCCGCGCAGTTTTAGCTCAATGGCGATCGCTAAACCAATAACGCCGCCACCAATAATTACAATCTCACTAGTCATTAGTCATTAGTCACTAGTCATTAGTCATTAGTCATTAGTACATAACTAATAACTCATAACTCATAACTTATAACTTATAACTCGTAACTATAGACGGATCTATCGTTACCACAAAGCGCGAATTGGTTCGTTGCCTTGATTTGTCTCGCTAGATGGCGTATTTGTTTGTGAAGAATCTGTATTGTTGTCTGTTGTAGTGTCAGCAGGTGATGTTGAGTCATCAGAAGGATTCTGAGCAACGTTACTCCTATTGTCAGGTCTTGGAGCTACAATACTGCGCCTGTTTTGGTTGGTTTCGGTTGTTTCATTTCCTTCAGTTGCAGTTTCTTGATTCTTGCTGTCAGCACTGCTATTAACATTGATATTAGCTGGAAGGACTTGTGATTTTTTGTCACTGGGAGCGTTAGCTGTTTGTACTCCCATAGGAAAGTTGATGCCCAGTAATGTACCAAGCAGAATGGCCAAACCTCCAGCCATTAAAATTAATGGTGTCCATCTACCCATCTTGTCTTACTCCTTTTTAACCTTTTGGTGTCCACACTATTCGAGAACCTTGTCCCCAAAATCCATCAAACTTTGTCACTTTCAGATCGCCTAAAACCTGAGTTTGACAGGCTAAACGCAAGTCTGTTGTAGGAGAATGGGGAGGAAGCGAACGCCGTGCTTGATCGCGCCAATTCGCTGCTGATACTTTACCCTCTACCTTAACCGCGCAAGTTCCGCAACTGCCAATGCCCCGACAGTTTATTAACTTAGCACCGTCGTTGTAGAGGTCAATACCATTTTGCAGCAAAATCGTTCGGAGATTACTTTTGCTTATGCACTCAATTGTTTTACCTTGAGCTAGTACCTTAGGCATTTTTAAATTGCCAAACTGGCGTTTTGTTGTATATTGACACATTGCCTCGAAAGTTGTCTCGTCGGTCCCAGTTTTATGACCACAAATTCTTCACCTCAACTTTGGCTCTATGACACTACATTACGAGATGGCACTCAGCGCGAGGGGCTATCAGTATCGATAGAAGATAAGTTACGCATTGCTCGTAGACTCGATCAACTAGGAATTCCCTTTATTGAAGGCGGTTGGCCTGGTGCCAATCCCAAGGATGTACAATTTTTCTGGCAACTCCAAGAAGATCCGCTAAAACAAGCTGAAATTGTGGCTTTTTGTTCGACTCGCCGTCCCAATTCCACTGCCGCAACCGAACCGATGCTACAGGATATTTTGGCTGCGGGGACTCGCTGGGTAACGATTTTTGGTAAGTCTTGGGATTTACATGTCACAACAAGCCTCAAGACGACATTAGAAGAAAATTTGGCGATGATTCGTGACACGATTGAGTACCTCCGTTCTCAAGGGCGTCGCATTATCTACGATGCCGAACATTGGTTTGATGGCTACAAGCACAATCGAGATTATGCTTTACAGACATTAGAGGCTGCGATCGCATCTGGTGCTGAATGGTTAGTCCTTTGTGATACTAATGGTGGCACTTTACCCCATGAAATTAGCCAAATTGTTCAAGATGTCAGTAGTCATTTGTCATTCGTCATTAGTCAAGAACCAATGACCAAGGACATAGACGCGCCAGTGGCTTCCCGCAGGGTAGGACAAAGGAGAATCCCTCAAATTGGAATTCACACTCATAACGATTCGGAAATGGCGGTTGCTAACGCAATAGCCGCCGTGATGGCAGGGGCAAAGATGGTACAGGGGACAATTAATGGTTACGGTGAACGTTGCGGTAATGCTAACCTCTGTTCGTTAATTCCCAATTTACAATTGAAGCTGGGTTACAGTTGTATCACAGAAGACCAGCTAACACAACTTACAGAAGCTAGTCGTTTTGTGAGTGAGGTGGTCAACCTCGCGCCAGATGAACACGCTCCCTTTGTCGGACTTTCGGCTTTTGCCCATAAGGGCGGTATTCATGTATCAGCCGTGGAACGTAATCCCCTGACCTACGAACATATTCAGCCGGAACAAGTCGGGAATCATCGCCGCATCGTGATTTCTGAACAGTCTGGACTTAGCAATGTTTTAGCCAAAGCCCGCAGTTTTGGAATTGACCTCGATCAACTGAAGGCAGAAGCCAAGCAAATTCTCCAGCGCCTCAAAGATTTGGAGAGTGAAGGATTTCAATTTGAAGCAGCAGAGGCTAGTTTTGCGCTGTTGATGCACGAAGCTTTAGGAGGTCGCCAGAAGTTTTTTGAAATCAAAGGTTTTCAAGTCCACTGTGACTTGATTGAGGGGAAAGAAACTAGCAACGCCTTAGCCACGGTTAAACTCGCTGTTGACGGCAAAAATATTCTGGAGGCGGCGGAAGGTAACGGCCCGGTTGCTGCGTTGGATGCGGCTTTACGCAAGGCTTTGGTGAACTTTTATCCCCAAATAGCAACCTTTGATTTGACAGATTACAAAGTACGGATTCTCAACGGACATACGGGTACTGCGGCGAAAACCCGTGTGTTGGTAGAGTCGGGCAATGGTCGTCAACGCTGGACAACGGTAGGGGTTTCCACCAACATTTTAGAGGCTTCTTATCAAGCAGTGGTGGAAGGCTTGGAATATGGTTTATTGTTGCACTCCCAAACAGAAGCAGCTTTGAAAGCTCCTAGTTGATCAAAGTTACTATTTAGTGTGTTGGAGGTTACATGAGAACCTAGCTGTAGCTAGAGGTAATTCCAGCTTCTAAATTACCTCTAGCTAACGGGAAAATAGCTACTTATTATGCTTATGCGGTTCGTTTAAACAACCTAAACTCTAACTAGTGCGATCGCTCACCGTATTTGCGACAGCAGCACGATAAAATTCTAAAACTATAATCGTACTAAAAGGTCTAAATGGCAGAAACATTATTCTTCAACGCCTTACGCGAAGCCATTGACGAAGAAATGGCGCGTGATTCCAGCGTATTTGTTCTCGGTGAAGATGTCGGACACTACGGCGGTTCCTATAAAGTTACCAAAGACCTGTACCAAAAATATGGCGAACTCCGCATTCTAGACACCCCCATTGCCGAAAATAGCTTTACCGGCATGGCAGTGGGAGCAGCAATGACAGGGTTGCGCCCTATCATTGAAGGCATGAATATGGGCTTTTTACTGCTCGCCTTCAACCAAATATCTAACAACGCTGGGATGCTGCGCTATACTTCTGGCGGTAACTTTAAAATTCCGATGGTAATTCGTGGCCCTGGCGGTGTCGGACGGCAGCTAGGCGCAGAACATTCCCAGCGACTAGAAACTTACTTTCAAGCTGTGCCAGGGTTGAAAATTGTTGCCTGTTCCACACCAAGAAACGCTAAAGGACTACTGAAATCTGCTATCCGCGATGATAATCCAGTGTTGTTCTTTGAACATGTTTTGCTTTACAACTTGAAAGAAGATTTACCAGAAGAAGAATACTTGCTACCTCTAGATAAAGCAGAAATGGTGCGTGAGGGTAAAGATGTCACAATTATTACTTATTCTCGAATGCGGCATCATGTGCTACAAGCAGTAAAAACTCTTGAAAAACAAGGATATGATCCAGAAGTTATCGATTTAATATCTCTCAAACCATTAGATTTTGATACTATTGGTGCATCAGTACGTAAAACCCATAAAGTCATTGTTGTAGAAGAATCAATGCGAACTGCGGGTATTGGAGCAGAGGTCATCGCCTCAATCAATGATCGCTTATTCGATGAATTAGATGCGCCAGTACTGCGGCTGTCTTCCCAAGATATCCCCACACCTTACAACGGCAACTTAGAACGACTAACAATCATCCAACCAGAGCAAATCGTGGAAGCTGTGGAAAAAATGGTAGCGTTGCGAGTCTAGGGAATAGGGAATAGGGAGTAGGGAATAGGTAATAAATTCAACCCCGACTCCCGACTCCCAACTGCCGACTCCCGACTCCCCAACTCATAACTCCATAAAAGAGCGCTATTATAGCCTTTGTCAGTTGCGAGTTATGGTATGCAAAGACAGCGATCACTATTAATTTTGATTTTAGTCCTGATAATCGCCGCGATTACGGTGATTGCCACAATTCCGATACCTCTTGGGCTGGACTTGCGCGGAGGCTCACAGCTCACAATTCAGGTGAAACCATCAGCCGATATTCCCAAAATCACCGAACGAGAATTGGAAGGTGTGAAGAAAGTTGTCGAAGGTCGGATTAATGGTCTGGGTGTTTCTGAGCCATTGATCCAAACAGTCGGCGCAGATAAAATATTGGTGCAACTACCAGGAGTAAACGATCCAGAGCAAGCCGAACGGGTGCTAGGGGGTACGGCGCAGTTAGAATTTCGCACCCAAAAGCCGAATACAGAAACTCAACTGCTTGCTTTTCAAGCATCTAGAGCCGAATTGAAAGTCAAGCAAGAAGAGTTGAGAAAGAGTACTGACAAAGTAGCAATTGTCAAGAATCAAGAAGATTTGCAAAAAAATAATCAAGCGATCGCAGAATTGTTTGAAAGCACCAAACCACCGCTAATTGGCAAATACCTCAAGGATGCCTATGGTGAACCCAGTCAAGGTAACAACTGGCATGTTGCCATTCGCTTCGACCAACAGGGTGGTCAACTGTTTGCCGATTTGACAAAAAATCTTGCTGGTACTGGGCGTAGCATTGGTGTTTTTCTAGACAATGAACTGATCAGCGCTCCTACTGTGGGTATAGAATTTGCCGCCACTGGTATTACTGGTGGCTCTGCCATAATTACAGGACGCTTTACCGCACAACAAGCCAACGATTTAGGCGTGCAGCTACGTGGTGGTGCATTACCCGTACCAGTAGAAATTGCAGAAAGGCGGACAGTAGGGGCAACTTTGGGTAAAGATAGTATTCAAAGCAGTATTTATGCTGGAGTTGGTGGTCTAGCTTTAGTATTAATATTCATGGTGTTTTATTATCGATTACCAGGACTGATTGCGGATGTGTCACTAGTGATTTACTCCCTCTTAACTTGGTCAACCTTTGCTTTATTGGGTGTAACCCTAACTTTGCCGGGAATTGCCGGTTTTATCCTCAGTATTGGGATGGCGGTTGATGCCAACGTGCTAATTTTTGAACGGACGCGGGAAGAATTACGGGCTGGTAAATCCTTATATCGTTCTGTGGAATCTGGTTTTTACCGAGCATTTTCTAGTATTTTAGATAGCAACGTCACTACATGGATTGCTTGTGCTGCCCTGTTTTGGCTGGGGTCTGGTTTAGTCAAAGGCTTTGCTCTTACCTTAGCTTTGGGGGTGGCTGTGAGTATGTTTACTGCAATTACCTGTAGTCGGACATTGCTGTTTTTGGCAATTTCAATTCCCTCTTTGCGGAAGACAGAACTTTTCTATCCAAACCTGCCAGCATCGAAGAAGGCAGAGGTGGCTCAATGAAACTGAGTATAAACAAATCGCGATCGCTTTGGTGGACTATTTCTGCTGCTATTATTCTTGCCGGTATGATCTCAATGGTGATTTCTTGGCAACAGCCCAATATTCGCTCCCCCCTACGCCCCGGTTTAGATTTTATCGGTGGTACACGGTTGCAGTTTGTCCGAGATTGTACCAAACCCGCTAACTGCGACAAACCAATTGATATCAACGCTGTTCGGGAAGTAGCTAGAGCGCAGGGACTGGGTGATAGCAGCATCCAACTTATCTCGGAAAATGGGGCAGAAAATGGTGTATTAATTCGGTCAAAAGATTTAAGTGTTGATCAGCGCACCAACTTGCAAAATGCTTTAAGCGAACAAATTGGTGTTTTTGATCCGCAAAAAAACCAAATTGACTCCGTCGGCCCTACCTTGGGAAAAGAACTGTTGAGGTCTGGGATATTAGCTCTGATAGTTTCCTTCATCGGTATTACTATCTATATGAGCTTCCGCTTCCAGTTTGATTATGCGGTGTTTGCGATCGTTGCCCTATTGCACGATATCTTGATCACGGTAGGGGCTTTTTCAATTTTGGGTTTGGTGGCGGGTATCGAAGTAGATAGCCTTTTTATCGTCGCCTTACTTACCATCACAGGTTTCTCAGTCAACGACACAGTAGTAATTTACGATCGCATTCGAGAAACCATTAAAATCCATCCTGAACAGCCGATTGCCGAAATTGTAGATGATGCGGTTAACCAAACCTTGACAAGATCAATCAACACCACCTTAACCGTGTTGCTAACATTATCTGCGATCTTTCTATTTGGCGGAGAAACACTGAGAAACTTTTCTTTAGCTTTGATTATTGGCTTCACGATGGGAGCTTATTCAAGTATTTTCATCGCTAGTACTCTCC
Organism: uncultured Nostoc sp.; assembly: GCF_964245445.1. GTDB lineage: Bacteria > Cyanobacteriota > Cyanobacteriia > Cyanobacteriales > Nostocaceae > Nostoc. The sequence continues at coordinate 50,174 of NZ_CAXTNE010000012.1, read as the reverse complement.
TTACTTGGTGGCGAGAAAGGGGTCAATCCCAAGTGGTAGACAGCTTAGAGCCGATTGATACATCTACCAGTTCCCAGGATAGTTAAACTTGTGTGCATTTCATAATTGGTTTACTGATTTTGAATTGCTCACCTATGCTTTGGAATTTTATTCCCCTATGGATCAACCGAAAGAACCATTAATTACTGGCCCAGACTTGGAAAAATCTGACCCATCGTTTGCTCAACAAGTACAAAGGCTACACCAGCTGACAATATATGGCAGGTGGCTATTTGTCGGCTTTTTGTGGCTTACAATTGCGCCTGTTAGCTTGTGGGGTCTACGCGCAGAAATTTCTCTGTGGGAACAATATTTTACCTGGGTAGCGGTGCGATATGGACTTTTCTACCATCCACTGTCTACCTTCGGTTTAGCTTTTTGTATTGGAATGACTGCTGCTGTTTTAGTTTGGCAAAGTCGAAATATTTTATTCGGACTACCAGAACAGGAAAAACAACGTTTAGAAAAACAAGTTTATCGAATACGTCAGCAGGGGGCAACTCATCCTCTATGGAAGTGGGTTTGTCATTAAACTTTCTTTCTCGTTGAATATATATGTACACCAATTTCTTGCAAAATATGACTTAACCGTACAAAGATATGTCCAAAGGTAGATGCCATACATGAACGAGTCTCAGATTCAATTTAGCGAACGCAAGTCTGAAATTGACCTTTACCAACTCCAAGAACTGTTAAACGTTTCAGCTTTCTGGGCAAAAGGTCGCAGTATTGAAGATCTAGGTATAGCCATTGCCAACAGTGAGCCAGTGATTTCCGTTTGCGATCGCGATCAACTCATTGGTTTTGCTAGAGCAACATCTGATGGCATCTATCGCGCCACCATTTGGGATGTTGTGATTCATCCAAAGTATCAAAGTAGTGGGCTGGGAAGTAAGTTAGTAGAAACCGTTTTGAGTCATCCCCGCATGAAGTGGGTTGAGCGCGTTTACCTGATGACTACTCACCAGCAGGGTTTCTACAAAAAGATTGGTTTTCAACCCAACACCACCACTACGATGGTGTTACACAACCAACCTAACCGTGCTTTCGCTCCTCCTACGGAAGTTCAGCTTCAGGAATCACTAGGGGCATAGAGATTTGTAGTCTGCTAATCTCTTGAGGTGATTCCTTCGCAATGATCGAGGGCAGGATTTCTAACTTTCCTCCCATAACTTCTACCAGAGTCTGATTGATTAATAGCCTCATTCCTGGGGAAAGAGCAGCTTTTCCTTGGTGAATCTGGATCGGCTGATCTTCAGATTTAATTAAATCAATCGGTTCGCTCCAGGGTATGGCATGGGTTGGTACATCCAACCAAATGTTTACAAAATTACTTGTAGGCGCTGTACTGCTGGAAATACAGATGCTGCCTTCATCCATGTGAATAATGGCAGTGTCTATTAAACTTATCAATATTTGGCGGAGCCAGAGGTAATCTGTCAAAACATAAATTTCTGGGTCGGCGGGTAACAATTCCAAGGGGAAATTGCGATTGGCCGCCAGCATATAAGTTAATTTATGAACATCTTCCAAAACTTGGGCTAATGGTCTAGGCTGAATATCTAATTTATTAGTACCGTGTTCAGTTCTCGCAACGCTGAGAATTTCATCCATCAACTTGAGTAGCTTCAGCGTGCGCTCGTGAGCTTGGGTAATAAATTCTCGCTCTTCAGCCGGATCTTCACACAGATCCGACAAAATTAACTGATGTAAGCCTATCAGACCACTCAGGGGCGATCGCAATTCATGGGTAGTTCGCGCCAAAAAACCAGCTTTAAACTGGCTCATTTCTCTTGCCATCTGGTATGCCAGCTGCGTTTGCTGTAGCTGTTGCGATATTGATGGCATATCTTCTTGATCTAATGGCGCTACTGGAGATGAGCTAGATGAAATATTAGGCGATGCCTGCGGTGGGCGTAGCCATCGCACAAATAACTGACGGAAAATCACACCTAGTGCTATCCCTGCTCCTAGATATATCCAGTTGCTCCAATTCATAATCTGGCAATTATTAACTTGTTAATTAATCACAACAGCCCAAACCAAAGTTCCAGATTTATCTGTTGTCAAAACCACGAAAACAACATTATAGCGACCTATATTTGGTTATCATTGGAAATATCTAAATTTACCGCACCTTGCCGCAAAATCTGCCAATTTATTCCTGTCCATTTAGCAACGGTGGAAGGTACACCCACTCCCGACATTTCACCCTGGTACTCTAAAGTCAGAACCTTGGGAAACTGAACCTCAATTTCTGTCATCGTTTGCAAAGGCGGCTGACCAGAAAAATTGGCGCTAGTAGTAGCAAGGGGGCCTGTTTGGGCCAAAATAGTTTGAGCGATCGCACTGTTTGGTACTCGAATACCAATTGTCGTTGGATCAATAGGGTTCATAACTTTTGGCACGCGCTCGCTTGCTGGTAAAACTAATGTCAGCCCTCCTGGCCAATATTTATCTGCTAGTTCTTGCCAAACTTTATACTCGTTCTCATCACCTTTAACATACAGCCACAAATCTTCAGCACTAGCAGCCATCAAAATCAAAGGTTTGTCTTGACTGCGTTGCTTCGCTGCAAAAATTAATGCTGCTTTTTCTGGTATAGCTGCAAGCGCAGGAACAGTATCGGTGGGAAAACTCACCAAAAGCCCAGCGCGTGCGCCAGCTATGAGATTTGTTAGAGAAACTTGTGTCATGTTTACAAAGTTAGAAGTTAGGAGTGAGGAATTGTCATAACTCATAACTTTTAACTTTTATAAGCCACAGCAAAGCGCTCAATTCCAGCTAAATCAGCGTGAATTTGAATTTTACAATAGCTACCTTGATTTTGTAAAAGTTCTCGCACTGCATCCGCCTGTCCTGCCATCATCTCAATTAACCACACGCCACCAGGTTGCAAATAGCTGGGAGAAATTTCTATCAAATGGCGAATGCAATCTAAGCCATCAGTGCCACCATCCAAAGCTAGATGTGGTTCATGGTTAACTACTTCTGGTTGCAGAGTAGGTAAGGTACTGGTGGGTATATAAGGGGGATTCGACACCATACCACTGAACTGACCTTTGAGAAATGTCAGTGGCTCCCACCAGGAACCTTGATAAAATTTAATCCGGTCAGCAAAACCTAAATTACGGGCGTTGGTTTGGGCGATCGCCAGAGCTTCTAAACTGTAATCAACAGCATGAATTGTTGCTGGCAAGACATCTGCTAATCCCAAAGCGATCGCTCCACTCCCAGTGCCTAAATCAGCCCAGTGTCCTGAAGCATTACTGGCAGATGCTAAAGCTAAATCAATTAGGAATTCTGTCTCTGGTCTGGGAATCAAAACTGCACTTGACACTGCAATTTGAAAGTTACGCCAAGGTGTAACTCCGGCAATATACTGCACTGGTAGGCGGTCATTTAATCGCCTCTGCCACAGATGATCTAACTCTTCTAGAGGCAATTGCAGCTGAATTTGGGGCCAGTTTTTAAAGGATTCCAAACGCAGCGCCAAGCGGTCTAACCCAGCAACTTCTAAGAGCAACCAGTCTACGTCGGCAGGTGGGACATGAGTGGCGATCGCTGCTTGTTGAGCAGTATTGCGCCACTGCCATAGTTGTAAACCAGATATCAGATGTTTCTCCCCCATGCCTCAACCTTGGAAGTGCATAACCGTTATTTTTTCGGAGCAGGTGCAGCAGCAGGCTTGGCAGCTGGAGATTGATTCGGTGCAAGCGAGCGAATAAAATTGATCGACTCCCGCGATGGATAGAGAACAATTTTATTGATACTAGGGTCGGTACTGCTATTGAGAGCCTCCATAACACCGTACAAATCCACCACCTGAATTTCAGTGTTGGCTCCTTCCTTTGGCACGGCTTTTTTGAATTCGTCTAACAGAGCCGTTGCTTGCTCTTTCTCAAAAAAGAAAGGGATATACCGCTCTTTACCATTGGGGACGGGAATCGTCAAATAGCTATTATCTTTCTTAAATTTGGGTACAAATAAGGGAATACCATTAAATTGCTCCCCTTTTTTACCATTTTGATTCAGCATACTTGTTGCTGAAGCTACCTGTGCTTGCGTCGGTACTAAAGTATAAATTACAGAGTCTGATTTCTTTTTGCTTTCTTGGACTATTTTATAGTAGTCTGCCAAGGACAAAGGTCTTACCTGTAGTGTGCTTGCCAATTGGGGGTTTTCTTTCTTAAGCCGATTGTCAAGGAATTTTTGGGCATCTTGCTTGCTAATAAAAAATCCCACTTGCGAGATTGGCTTAGATGCGTTGTTCCTCGAAAGAACTACGAATTCGCCTTTAGGATTGGTAAGCGTGAATACAGGTACTTCTTGGAGCTTTTTCACTACCTGATCTTGTGGCAACGCGATCGCCTCTTGATTGCCTATTCCTGGTAGATTACCTATTCCTGAAAGCCCTGTTAAAAATACAGTGCCAGCTATACCCAATGTTGCGCCCAAGCGAATAAACGATTTCATGATTGCTCCTCGTATTAATAGTCCAATTAATTAAACAAATGGTTGGATGTTGCACAGCACTAACTAGCTTTAGTTATATAGCAATCTATTTCAATTGTGAAAAATTCATTGTGCGCGTTGAGGTTGAGCGTTAACCGTCAACGGTCAAAATCCAAGATTCCGCAACTATTTAGGGTTGCTATAATAGCCTTTTGAAAAATTGACTGTGCGAAAGTTGTGTTTTTCTCGATTTCGTTTTATTTTTCACGACGAAATGCTGTAGATGCCTATTATATGTCTTCTTAAACAGTCAAAAGTCTTTCTGTATCTCGACCTTGGCTCTGAGTAAATGCCATTCATTTTATCTGGCTTTCGCTAATATGGGGTGACGCTATTACTTAATCAATCGTTCCATCCCGCTTGCTTTAATATCTTGTCAAATCTATACAAAGCTTAGTGTCAGCAATATCTTACTGCTTAAAAACGAAATTTGCCTGTTAGGCTTCAATACATAACTCAACACTATAACAGGCAATTTGTTCTTATCGGAAAAAATTTACAATTTAATTGCATATCTTAGAAAAACAGCTTTAATCAATCCACCTTAGCTGTTAAGTATGTTAATTATTTCAAAAATCGGGATGACAGGATTTGAACCTGCGGCATCCTGCTCCCAAAGCAGGCGCGCTACCAAGCTGCGCTACATCCCGTTTATACTTATCTGCTTTTTGTGATTTGGTTTTATCCCATCAAAGCGATCGCACTTTACCAAAAGCATTAAGATAACTATATCACATCAGACCGCTTATGCCTAATCTTTTTTATCCTTTGCCAAAGACAAGATAGATTACATTTTTTTACTGATAAAGGTTTTGTGCCGACTTAGTTTTACAAGATATATACTTGCGCCTTCGTCGGCAGAAAAAAAGCAAAACCACATCAAAATAATAGATTTTCGCTATTTTACCTGATTTTCTTGTGTAAATCGGGTTTGATTTTGATTAAGCGCTAGTGAGGATACCAGAACATGCCTTTAATGCCTTCCGGATCAGCCATAAACCCCATAGTTCGGTAGAAATCTACAACATGGGGGTCAGCGAAGAGAGTGACATTACTAATTTCTTCACTCCTAAGTTTTTTGAGAACGTATTTCATCAGTGCCTTGCCCAGTCCTTGACTTTGAAAGTCTGGGTGAACCACGACATCCCAAATAGTTGCATTAAACGCGTGATCTGAGGTAGCACGGGCAAAACCAATGAGCCGCTTTTGGTTTCCTCTCACCTGCCACATTGAGGCGACGAGAAAACTATGCTCAATAGCTTTTTTCACTTTTCTTAGAGGACGACGCGACCAACCAACTGCATCACAGAGTTCTTCTAGCTCATAAAGGTCAATGTCTCGCTCCGTACTAAAGACGATGCGAGTCTCCTTTGAAGAAGCTTCGCTAAGGCTGCTGGAGTTGGAGTTGCCCGCAGCATCGGCTCTATATTCTTCAAAGGGGTTTGTCCTACTAGGCGCTACAGATTCAGGAGTACTAAACCAAGTTTTCCAAAAACCCATGCCAACGTGGTTCGGGTAGTATAACTGAATTGGTTTCCACTCTTAGGAGTGTTGATTCACGTCTAACATCGCTACCCCATTTACTACCTTTTACACTCAAATTTTTTCGGTTGTTTTCGGGATTTGCAATGGTAACAGCCAGTTAGGGCGTGTTTCACACCAATCATTTTCAACTTTAGCATTTTGTTGTGGAGGCTAGGAGAAATTCACCAAAAGGGTAAGGATATAAATACAGCAGTTTTTTTTTGCATGAAGTACGAAGCTGCGGGTTTTGAAGCAGGAGATAGGAGGCAGGGGGCAGGAGGGGAGGTCTGAATATCTGATGCGTAAGTCTTGCATTTTGTAGCTCGCTTAAAAAGCAAACTGCTGTAATTCAAAATTCAAAATGGAAAAACCTAATCCTGGAAATTGCTCGTATAGAGCTTAAATGCACGTTAGCTTAGGAGTGAATTGCATACAAGAAATTGAGTATTTAAGAAAATTCTTCCCCAGTCCCCAGTCCCTAACATTTAGCCCCTAGTCCCCAAGTGATGAAAGCAAGCGAGTCTTACCCTTAACAATGGCTTCTGGTTTAAAATCTTCGACACTGGAACTCCTAAAACGCTTTAACCGAGCGTTTCCTCAGTTTTATGAGCAATTCGTCAGCAGTGAGATTCAACTGCAAAATTTGCGGCTAGCCTACCGTCTCTATAAAACTAGACGCGCTGTTATTGAACTGAAACCTGAAGGTAGCAAAAGTGCCCTGCATTTTGCTTACCGTAACCAGTCTTTTCTTCTCAGCGATATTTTTGGTGTACTAGCAGCTTATGGATTGACTATTCACGGTCTGAGTCTATACGGTCAGATTCGTCCGCCAATGTTAGTTTTTATTAAACTGTTGGTATCTCGTGGTAGTAAAGCCTTAACCGAGAAAACCGCAGAAAACGTCTGTCGTGCTATTCGTGAGGCTTTAGGAGGTCGGTTTGAGGTAGAAGAGATGCTGGCAGTAGAATTCAATCTTGATACTGGCTTAGAGCAGGTACAAACTGAGTTCTATGTCGATCCGGTCTTTCATCTCCCTGCCCTAATGATTGAAGCCGATAATCAACCAGGATTATTCTACAAAGTGATGTACGCCATCTGGCAGGAAGACCTGCTGGTAGTCAATGCAAATTTACTGGTTTGGCGCGGACGTACACGGCTAATTCTGTACTTGTTGGGGCCGAATGAAAGTCTTATTCCTGAATATCTGGGTCACAAAATTGCTGAAGGGGTGCGACAGAGGTTGCTGGATAAATGAAAAAGTTATGAGTTATGAGTTAAAAATTAACAATTCCAAACTCCTGACTTCTAATTTCTAACTCTTCACACTCCGTATTTAGTCGCACCCGCCCTTAAGGTTACGATATAAGTATGGCAACTATCGAAATCTTGGGCGTTCCACACGCATACGAGCTAACGGCTCCCACTTCCTGCCCCGATGCTTTAGTATTTATCCACGGTTGGCTCAATAGCCGTGGATATTGGCAACCTGTGATTTCCCGCCTATCAGATGATTTGCAGTGCCTTTCCTATGATTTGCGGGGTTTTGGTGAATCCCAGTCTCAGGTAAAAACCGATTTTAGTCGGGCAGAAATGTCTTTGAGTTTAACGCCCATCTCCAGTAGTGCGCTTGGCTCAACAATCGATTCTCTTTATACTCCTGTTGCCTATGCTCAGGATTTAGCAATTCTCCTGAAACAGTTGAATATTAAAAGTGCTTGGCTCATTGGTCACTCTTTGGGAGGCACGATCGCTCTTTGGGGAGCAGATCAAATACCTGAGTGTGTTAAAGGAGTGATCTGTATCAACGCTGGCGGTGGTATTTACCTCAAAGAAGCCTTTGAGCAGTTTCGCTCGGCGGGTCAGAAATTTTTGCAAGTTCGCCCGCGCTGGCTGTCCCAAGTACCTTTGATTGATTTGTTGTTTACCAGAGCCAGTGTCGCTCGTCCTTTGGAGCGCCATTGGGCACGTCAACGGGTAATAGATTTTGTTGTGGCTGACCCAGAAGCAGCTCTGGGAAGTCTGTTAGACTCTACAACCGAAGAAGAAATCAATCGTTTACCTGAACTAGTATCCCAATTGAAACAGCCAGTTTATTTTTTGGCTGGTGCCGAAGATAAGGTAATGGAACCTAAGTACGTGCGCCATTTAGCTAGCTTTCACAGACTGTTCCAATATTGTGGTGACAATGTTCTGGAAATTCCTAATTGCGGACACCTGGCTATGTTAGAACAGCCGGATGCAGTGGCTGATCACATCCGAGCAATAGTCAATAGTTATAGGGCATAGGGCATGGGGCATGGGGCATAGGGCATTGGGCATTGGAGCAAACAGAAAGTTATTCTCTCCTGACAAATGACAAATGACAAATGACTACTCAATAGGTTGATACAACTTCATCACCTGGGTAAGGGCTAACCTAGACTCAACGCCCAGTGTGAGGGGGGATGTATGACCACGAGATAGATGTTCGGCGGCGGCACAGCCGATCATGGCAGCGTTATCGGTACAGAATTTTAGAGGTGGGAATAGGACGCGTAGGTTATGTTCAATGGCGGCGGCTTGGAGGTTTTTTCTCAAACCGTTATTCGCTGCTACACCGCCACCTATTGCAATTGTGTCTAGACCATAGTCTAGGGCACAGGCGATCGCTCTTTTAGTTAGCGATCGCGCGACGGTTTCCTGAAAGCTAGCTGCTACATCTGCCACTGGCACTTGTCCACCATCTTTTTCTAACTGCTGTACTAAACGCAATACAGCCGTTTTTAATCCACTAAAACTTGCATCATAACGATGGAACCCCCCACCAGGTAAAGAAACTTTTCCTTCTGGTAGAGCAAAGGCTTGGGAATTTCCCTGTTGTGCCAACTTGTCAATTATTGGGCCACCCGGATAACCCAGCTTTAACAATCGCGCCACTTTATCAAAGGCTTCACCGGCAGCATCATCACGAGTTTGTCCTAGCGTTTCGTACATACCACAATCTTTGACACAAATCAAGCTTGTATGTCCGCCAGAAACTAATAAACTCAAGAAAGGGGGGTTTAAACTTGGTTCGCTCAAATAAGTTGCGTAAATGTGACCTTCAAGGTGATGAACTCCCAAAAATGGTTTGTTGTGTACCATTGCCAGGGTTTTGGCAGCAGTTAACCCCACCAACAGCGCTCCTACGAGTCCAGGGGCAGAAGTGGCAGCAATTGCGTCAATTTTATCCCAGTCTAGTTGGGCTTGCTCTAAGGCTTGAGCGATCGCAACATTTATCGTTTCCAAGTGTTCGCGAGACGCTACTTCTGGCACTACCCCGCCATACTGCTGATGGACTGGAATTTGCGAGGCTACAATACTGCTGCAAACTTTACGATTGTTAACAATTGCGACTGCTGTTTCATCACAACTGGTTTCTATTGCTAAAACGGTTGTCATTAAGGGTGCTGAGTGCTGAGTTTTGAGTATTAGAGACAAAATCTTGCTTCTTTACTACCCTACAACAACAATTCTTATACTCAAGACTCGTTCTCACCACTTAGCACTCGATAAACACTTGGTTGAGAAGCTTTAACTTTTATTTACTTAAACTTTACTCGGTTCCCACCCAAGAGTATGATGACTTCCTAGTTATGCAAATAAACAACTGTACAAGCCGCTTCGTTTTGTACAAAGAACTTTTTGTTTTGTAATAAAAGGAAACAACTCTATGCGACGATTGTTTGCTTTGATTTTAGCGATTTGTCTTTGGTTCAATTTTGCCCCCCCAGCAAAAGCTTTAGGGGCAAATTTGACACCGTGTAGGGACAATCCCGCTTTTCAACAGCTAGCAGCTAATGCCCGTAATACCACAGGTGACCCGGAATCAGGGATAAAGCGATTTGAGCGTTATTCTCAAGAGCTGTGTGGTCCTGAGGGTTATCCCCACTTGATTGTTGATGGTCGTTTAGATCATGCTGGTGACTTCCTAATTCCCAGCATTCTCTTCCTTTATATTGCTGGTTGGATTGGTTGGGTAGGTCGTGCTTACCTGCAAGCGATCAAGAAACAAGGCAGCAACGTGGAATTGAAAGAAGTAATCATTGAAGTGCCTTTGGCACTGCCAATTATGCTCTCAGGCTTTACTTGGCCTGTAGCAGCCGTAAAAGAATTTCTGTCTGGCGAATTAGTAGCTAAAGATACAGAAATTCCCATTTCGCCACGCTAACCCTTCCTGCAACTTTTGATTTATTTGGGAGAATGATTCATGCAACAGAATTATTTCGTGAAATATCTATCCTTGGGACCAGTTTTACTTTTTGTCAATTTGGTTTTTACAGCCGTTTTGTTGATTTTATTTAACAACTGGTTTCCTGACCTACTTTTCCACCCACTACCATAAGTTGAAGACAAAATTTGAAAATTTGTTAGCCGTTAGTTAGCAATTAACTAGTAACTACTAACTAAACTATTAACAAATTAATTCTTTGAAACTCGCGATCCTGAAACCAGCTTGCGAGTTTCAAAGTTTTGACAGCAGCTAAATTAATTTTTCTAAACTTATTACGCAAAAAACATCTTTAGCGACAATTATTATTAATATAAAAATGCCACCATTTTAAATTTAGAGGCGAACATAAAATATGGCACAAGCAGTAGATGCATCAAAGAATCTCCCCAGCGATCCCAGAAATCGGGAAGTTGTTTTTCCCGCATTCCGCGATCCGCAGAAGGGTAATCTAGAAACCCCGATTAATGCTTCTCCCTTAAGCAAGTGGTTCATTAATAACTTACCTGCTTATCGTCCAGGTCTTAGCGCTGGAAGACGTGCGCTAGAAATAGGAGCAGCTCATGGTTACTGGATATTTGGCCCCTTTGCCAAATTGGGCCCACTGCGGGATACAGCTAATGCTAACTTAGCTGGGTTACTATCAGCCATCGGCTTGATTGTTGTTCTTACCGCAGGCCTATCCCTGTACGCGAATAGCAATCCGCCCAAAGCACTTCCTAGTGTTACTGTACCCAATCTTCCAGCAGATGCTTTTAACTCTAAAGAAAGCTGGAACAATTTCGCCAGTTCTTTCTTAATTGGTGGAATTGGTGGTGCAGTAGTTGCTTACTTTTTGACTAGCAATCTGGGTCTAATTCAAGGTTTATTTGGTTAATTTAGAAATGAGGAGTTAGGAGTTTGGAGTTAGGAGTTTAAATTCATCACTTCTAACTCTTAACTCCTAACTTATTTAAACAGAACCGTTTCAATGTCATTTAAAGCAGTTTCAAAATCGTCATTAACGATTTGAATATCAAATTCATCTGCGGCTTGAATTTCTTCTTGGGCGCGGAGTAGACGACGGGCGATCGCTTCTTCAGAGTCTTGGGCGCGATCGCGTATCCGTTTCTCTAATTCATCAAAAGAAGGCGGTAAAATAAAAATGCTAAAGGCACTGGCGAAGGAAGTACGAATTTGTCTTGCTCCTTCTAACTCAATTTCTAGCACCACCAACTTACCAAAATGAATTTGGTTAAGTACAGCTTCACGGGGAGTGCCATAATAGTTCCCAGCAAATTCTGCCCATTCTAAAAATTCACCTTCAGTAAGTAATTGTTCAAACTTACTGCGGCTGATAAAGTAATAATCTTTGCCATCGATTTCTCCCGGACGGGGAGAACGAGTCGTCACGGATACGGAATAATAAAGTTCTGGATGACGTTTTAAAAGCGATCGCATTAAAGTGCCTTTACCGACCCCACTGGGTCCAGTTAAGACAATCAACCTGCCTAAATTTAAGCGTTCTTCGGTAGTAGCAATACTCTGGATAGGTAAAACTGGCATCATCCCTTCAACCTGTGAATCAATCAATAGATATTATTTATTAGTCTTGTGTTCCTGGCCAAGTCCACTAGTACCGCAAGGCGGAAGTCAAAAGTCAAAAGTCACGCCTACTTTAATTTTGGTCTTTCTGGCTGTAATAAAATAGTAGATTTATTTCCGCCGGATTGTACTAGAGACTAAAGAATTTGTAGCAAGGGTGACATAAAACTTGTCTAATTCACATAGTACTGCTGATGTGGTGCAAATAGAAGTGAGATTGTTATCCACTCCTAATCAATTATCTACAGTTTGATGCTCGCGGGAAATCACAAAGCGATTCGCTACAGTTTCCGGCTGAATCGCCGATAGAATTACGTGGCTGGAATCGGTAATAATTACAGCCCTAGTCCGCCGACCGTAAGTTGCATCAACCAGTTGACCCCTGTCCCGCGCATCGGTAATAATCCGCTTAATCGGGGCAGACTCTGGACTGACAATGGCAACTACTCGATTGGCAGACACGATGTTACCAAAACCGATATTGATTAACTGAATCTCCATAAAAAACTGACGCCAAACGCGGTTTGAGAAGCTTGAAGTAAACTTATTTACATGTTATCGCCAAAAAACAGGAGTCACAACGATTAAATTCAAGCCAGCCTTCGTTTTTACATAATGTCTGCTTTTTTTCCCTATTTATCAGCTATTTTTCCTCAATATCTTCCCATAGATACAGGCACAATTACACTGATACAAGCTAGGTAGGTGATGTATCTTATCAATAAATAAATGATGGTAAATAATCCACATCTAAAATTTGCTCAATGCTATAAGGGCAAGTTTGTGGAAAACAATTCAATCCACTTTTCTTTTTTGCTTGTCGTAGCGCATCAATGTAGACTTCTTCAAGCACCGTGAGCAGATAGTTGTAGAGGTTTTTAGATTGGTTAATTTACTGAGTTCCACTCGAAAATTATCAATTTCCACTTCCCAATGATTTTTACATTCAGGAAGACTCCAATGTTGATACAAAAGCAGATGTTTGAGAAGTTGCAGTAGATAATCGAGCTTGTGTTTGTGTTCATTACCTAATCTTTCAATCTCCTCAATCAAATGATCCCAATCAAGATGCTCTAAATCTCGTTTTTACAATTGTTTCAACGTAGTTTCTAACCACAAGTGATAATCCTGTTCATAAATAATTTGAGTGAGTATTTTAGACATTATTTAATATTCTCCTAATTGACGAAGATTTAGAATTAGGTTTTATTGACCAAAGAAGCAAGGGAGCAGGGAGGCTTTGCTGGGGAAAAGAATTTTGAAATTCCCCTGCGTTCATGGTTACAGAGCAAATAAATTTATTTATGTTCAAAGTAAAAATATTTATTTCGATAGCGCAGCGTTAGCGAGTCATCGAGCGTCGACGCAAAGCACGTTCGCCTTTAGCGTCTCGTAGAGAGAAATAATGTGTCCAAGTTTTCAGCAGTCCTAAATTTATGGGGTTCTTTCCCCTTGCCCCCTGCCCCTTTTCCTCTTCAATGACGTACACTTCCAGCTTGACAATCGCGTAACCAAGTTTTAACTGCTTGGGCAACAGTGCCGTTACTACTATCGCGTGGCGGAGATACTGGCTGCTGTGCTGAATAGGAACCAATTTGAGAAAACATCATTACTAAACGCCAACCAATTGTAGTTTTAGTCAACAATAGCCAGTGGAATTCCTGCAATTCTACTGCTTTCTTTCCTATGTACTGCCGCTCTAAGGTAGTAAAGAAAACTTGCTCAACTCCTGATGCAGAACTTTTAGAAACGTCTGCACTATATTCTTCAAGGTTAAGGGGTAGAGGAGTAAACTCAGGTCTTCCTGCCACTAGTATATAACTGTAAACATCACTGCTTCTTCTGAGGCGGCGGGCGCGTTGACTAGCGCGATTAGTATAACTAGGTAAATCTTGCAGTAGCTGTATAGTTAATGTTTCTAAATTTTGCTCAGAACACAAAGACTTCACCCCACCGTTGACATTTTCCTTTTCTGCTAGCGCAGAAGGTTTAGGGGTGAGGTTTATCGAGAACGCTGGGTAAGTAAAGCTATTTGATACTAAAACCCAGAAGCCACAAGCTAAAAGCAAACTATAATTTTTCTTTTTGAGCGAAGAGGTAAGATTGTTCTCCCCTACAGGCTGCACCCTATCCCCCAGCTTCTTACTGACTTTTAGCTTCATGCCACCGTGGTTAACTCCTCAGAAATCCTCTTCCAGGCTAACTCCGGCTCAGTAGCAGTAGTAATGGGACGCCCAATCACGAGATAATCTGCACCAGCAATGATTGCTTGTGCTGGGGTGAGCGATCGCTTTTGATCGCCTTTATCTGCCCAAGTAGGTCTAACCCCCGGACAAACAAGCAAAAAGTCATTTCCACAGGTTTGTCGTAGCTGTGCCACCTCTTGAGGCGAACAAACTACCCCATCCAAACCAGATTCCTGAGCCAGCAGGGCCATTTCTAGAGCATATTCTGGCAATTCTAGGGGTATTTTTAAATCAAATGCCAACTGCCTAGCAGAAATGCTCGTTAGCAGGGTAATCGCAATTAACTTTGGTTGTTGTACACCTGCTTTTGCAGCCCCTTCCTGTGCCGCCTCAGTTGCGGCTTTCAGGGCATCTCTACCAGCAGTAGCATGAATTGTCAGTAAATCTACTCCGTATGTAGCTGCACTACGGCAAGCACCAGCAACAGTATTGGGGATATCATCAAACTTTAAATCCAAGAAAATGCGCTTTTGCCGAGACTTTAACACTTCCAGAATTTTCGGACCAGTGCTGGTAAACAACTCTAAACCGACTTTCCACCAAACCACTTGCGGTAGCTGATCTATAAGAGCGATCGCAGCTTGTTCATCCGGGACATCCAAAGCCACAATAACTCGTTGTTCTACCTGTTCCCTATTCCCCATTCCCTACTCCCCACTCTCCATTTAAGGCACTAAGCGCACAAACTTATTTTTCCCAACTTGTAAAACCTTACCTTGTAACTGGGCGGGTTCAGCAAAAGTAGTATCAACATCGGTAATGCGATCGCCATCTAAGCGCACTCCACCTTCTTGAATTTTTCGCTTTCCTTCACCTGTACTTTTGCACAGACCAGTGACATTGAGAATATACGCTAACTTAGTGGGATGCGATACCTCAGCTAGAGAGAATTCTGGAACTGCACCTTCCTTTCCGCCGCTTTGGGCGGCTTCTTTAGCCTCTTGGGCTGCTTGTTCGCCGTGGTACTGTTTGACAACTTCCCATGCTAAAAGTGTCTGGCGATCGCGAGGATTTTCTGGCAGTTGATCCAAAGGTAAATCTGTCAACAGTTCAAAATACTCCTCCAGCAGATTATCGGGAACTCCTTGTAACTTCTGATATTTTTGCCCCGGATGTTCCGACAACCCAATATAATTACCTAAAGACTTGGACATTTTTTGCACTCCATCCGTGCCAATCAAAATCGGCAGCAGCATCCCAAACTGGGGCTTTTGACCAAAATGGCGTTGCAAATCTCTGCCTACAGCAATGTTAAATTTTTGATCAGTCCCTCCCAATTCCACATCTGCCTCAACGGCAACGGAATCAAAACCTTGCATTAACGGGTACAGGAACTCATGGATAAAAATTGGATTCTCTTTTCTATAGCGATCGGCAAATCCTTCCTTAGCCAACATCTGCCCCACCGTCATCGTCGAGAGTAACTCCAAAATTTTCTCTAAGTTTAGCCCAGAGAGCCATTCGGAGTTATAGCGCACCTCTAATCTTCCTGGTGTGTCAAAATCCAATATAGGACGTACTTGGTCGAGATAAGTCTGAGCATTTTGGGCTACATCTGCTTCTGTAAGCTGACGGCGCACTTCAGATTTACCTGTCGGGTCGCCAATGCGTGCTGTAAAATCGCCAATAATCAGAACTGCTATATGGCCTGCATCTTGAAACGCTCGCAGTTTCCGTACTGGTATGCTATGACCAAGATGAATATCAGTACCTGTAGGGTCAATGCCCAATTTGATCCTCAAAGGTTGGTTTGTAGTTAACAAGCGCTTTTCTAGAGTTTCACTGTTAACATCAGTTGGTTGTGGGAAAACTTCTACCACACCACGACGCAGCCAAGTTAAATCTTGCGTCATACTAGAAAATCCACTGTTAGCTATATTTTGCACACTATAAGTTAAGTTGGTTATATTCACTGGCAATTTATCCGCTTTCTCATCTGCCAAACTACTATAATTGCAAAAAATTAACCGCCTTGCTTCGTCCAATCAATTACAGTTAAATTTACAAGTGAGGAAGTGAAATCGCCGTGTCGTCTTCTAGGACTTTTGAAGATAAACAGCCACAACGTCGGGCTTCATCAGGTTTTGAGTTTTTGAAAGGAGTCGGTCAGGTAACTGGCGGTACTCTCCTCTCAATGACCATGCTGGCAAGTTCCATTGTAGCCGGAGGACTGGTTGGTTTAGCCATTAGTTTCCGCAATTTGCCAGATGTGAGACAGCTACGTAACTTCTTTCCCTCAGAAACAACTTACATCTATGACGTTAAGGGTAAACTTTTAACAAGTATCCACGGGGAAGCCAACCGGGAAGTCGTGCCCCTAGATAGAATTTCCCCGAATTTAAAACGGGCAGTATTAGCAAGTGAAGATAGCCACTTCTATGATCACCACGGTATCAACCCTACTGGTGTTGGCCGTGCTGTAGTAGTTAACGCTGTAGCAGGTGGAGTCAAAGAGGGCGGCTCTACTGTTACTATGCAATTGGTAAAAAATCTATTTTTGTCTCGCAAGCGTGCCTTTACCCGTAAGTTAGCAGAGGCTGTGCTAGCAATCCGGTTAGAACAAATTCTCACTAAAGACCAAATTTTAGAAATGTACCTCAATCAAGTTTATTGGGGTCATAACAATTATGGTGTACAAACCGCAGCCCGCAGTTACTTTAATAAGTCAGCAGAATATTTAAGCTTGGGTGAGTCAGCAATGATGGCGGGTTTGATCCAAGCACCAGAAGAATTCAGTCCGTTTGTGAGCATGAAGCTGGCAAAACAGAAACAAAAAGAAGTGCTAGGACGGATGCTGGAGTTGAACTGGATCAGCCAGTCAGAGTACGACAATGCCCTCAAACAAGAAATCAAACTTGGTAAAATCAAATCCTTTCAAGGTAGTGCCCTACCTTATGTAACCAATACCGTAGCGCAGGAGTTGGCTAAAAAGTTTGGGCGTGAAACACTGCTTAAAGGCGGGATGCGGGTACAAACTACGGTTGATGCCAACTTCCAAATCATGGCAGAGGAAACCGTCACTAAGTGGCATAAAACCCTTCTGGAGCAAGGATTATCTAAAAATCAAATGGCCCTGGTGGCGATTGATCCGCGTACACATTTTATCAAAGCACTGGTGGGCGGTATCGATCCTAAGACCAGTGAATTCAATCGTGCAACTCAAGCTCAACGCCAGCCCGGATCTTCTTTTAAACCGTTTGTATATTACACTGCTTTTGCTACTGGTAAATATGGGCCAGACTCAACGGTGGTAGATGCTCCAGTTAGCTATCGAGATGGTAATGGTTGGTACTTTCCTAGAAATTATGATGGCGGTTTTAGGGGAGCGATGCCAATCCGCACAGCTTTAGCCCAATCGCGCAACATTCCCGTGATCAAGGTTGGTAAGGCTGTGGGGATGAATAGAGTTATAGAAACTTGTCGTACCTTGGGCATTATGAGTCCAATGGAACCTGTGACTTCTTTGCCGCTTGGTGCAATTGGCGTCACACCTTTGGAAATGGCTAGTGCTTATGCTACCTTTGCTAATTATGGTTGGCAATCTCCACCAACTGTAATTGCCCGTGTCACCGATAGTAGTGGTAACGTGTTGCTAGACAATACCCCTAAACCACGGTTAGTTCTCGATCCTTGGGCCTCAGCAGCAATTATTGATGTGATGCGATCGGTAATTTCTGAAGGTACAGGTAAAGGTGCTGCTATCGGTCGCCCAGCCGCAGGTAAGACGGGAACAACATCATCAGAAAAAGATATTTGGTTTGTTGGCACTGTACCACAACTAACAACTGCTGTTTGGGTGGGGAGAGACGACAACAGACAATTAGCTGACCATGCAACAGGTGGTGTTATGGTTGCTCCCATCTGGAAAGACTTTATGGAAAAGGCACTTAAGAACACACCAGTAGAAAACTTCAAGCCACCTTCCCAGTT
This sequence comes from uncultured Nostoc sp., assembly GCF_964245445.1. Taxonomy (GTDB): domain Bacteria; phylum Cyanobacteriota; class Cyanobacteriia; order Cyanobacteriales; family Nostocaceae; genus Nostoc. The sequence continues at coordinate 32,087 of NZ_CAXTNE010000012.1, read as the reverse complement.
TTCTCGGCCTAAGTCAAATTAAAGTTAGGAGTGATAAGTTATGAGTTATGAGTTTATTGAGAACTCCTAACTCCTAACTTTTGTTAGACTTGTTTTTCTAGCTCGGCTTTCATCCGTTCTAAAGTGAGGTGCATTTGGTCAAACATTTGCTGTGGAGTGACACCGAACTGACCTAATTGTGTTTTCAGTTGTTCTACTGTCATTTGTGCCATGAAATCTTCTGATAGCTCGAAGCGCTTCATAAAGATGCGATATCGATCCATCATGGCTTCCATTTGCTCAATAAATAGCTTTTTGCCATCGCGGTCAAATTTGCCGTAATTATTACCAAGCTTGATTAGTGCTTGATAATCCTCAAACAGCTGTTTTGCTTCTTGCTGAATTATCTCAGAATCGAAGAATCCCATATTGCTTATATTAAACTGAGTGTCCAGACTCAGGAGCTTAATAGTTTTACTTCTATTATTATTTTAGTCTAGGAGAGTAATCTAGTAACGAAGCTTCGGTTTTAGTACGGTTTGTTACCGAAATTTCAACACTTGACTTGAGAACCTTTCTTTTGAGTAAAGCGACTTAATAAAGCCGCAATACTCATAGCTTTAACCATTGATTTAGGATTGGTGTTTTTACCAGATTGAATTTTCACTTCGGGAGCGTATTTCAAAGCTAGTGAATTTTGCGGGTTCAGTTTTAATGCTTGATGGATGTAAACCCTGGCCATCCCGATAAATTCCTGTTTGAGATGTACCAAACCTAATAAGGCATAATAGTCGCTGTTATTTGGCTCTAATTTGATCGCATCGCGCAATTCTTGCACGGCTAGGGGCCACTTGGCTAATTTGACGTACTCAATAGCTCGCTGGTAGTGACGTTGAGCGTAGTTTGTCAAAACTGGTTTGACATCAGTTTTTTCATTTAATGTTAATTCAACTGGCTTAACTTCTACCTCAGAGAGGATGCTAACAGCTTTTTGTGTTGATTGTATGTCTGGTTTATGTAACCGTAAGTATACTAAATTCAGTGTATTAATTTGTTGCGTCACCTGATAAAACTGATCTAATGATTTGTATTGATCTTCTGCATAGCAGGCGATCGCTTCTTCGTAAAACAATTCTGCTTGGGGTGTAGACATTTCCATAATTTTCTGAGCTAGGGCACTTTGAGAAGACAAAGGCTTCTCCTCTAAAGCAAATGCAAGCGATCGCAGCATAGCGATCGCCATCAAGCGCTTCTGTGGATGTTTCAGTTGTTCATAAGCTGGATTGATTAAATGGCTAAATATTGCCGTTGCTAATTCTTGGTCTGTATTGCAGTTTTTGGCATGGCGATCGGGATGTAAGAGCTTCGCTAAAGTGTGATAGCGTTTTAAAATCTGGCGATCGTCAGCAATTACAGAAATTCCTAGCACAGCGTAAGGATCACAAAGCTGTTCAAGCCATTTTGCCGGTAGGAAGGTCTGTGACATAGCAGTAATAAAGCTGTTAAAAACTTAAAATTAGCATCAAAGCTCAATGCACGGTCATGTAAAACTTACTCAAATTTCTGCAATTACTAAATTATGTCTAAGAATTCCCATCTAAAAGTCTGAAAGGCAAGGCAAGATAGTTGACTGTCTGATTGTAGGAACTGTGGTATTGGTATATTTATTAGAAATATGTTGACTAAGCGCAAAAGTCGAAGTGTTGCAGCTGTTTTAGCTTTTTCCGGCACGCTGACAATTTCAGGATTACATAAATTCTATCTGGGACAGCCACTGTGGGGTGTTTTGTATGTGTTGCTTTCCTGGACGCCGATCCCCAGAGTAGCTAGTGCCATTGAGGGAGTTTGGTATTTAGCTCAAAATGAAGAAGCTTTTGATCGTAATTTTAATCTAGGCAAGTCAGCAACAAGAAACTCACAAAAGGTGAGTAATCAGGTAGGAGCGATCGCTGAGGCAATGCGTGAATTAGATGCTTTGCGCCAGGATGGACTAATTTCAGAGTATGAATTTGAGCAAAAGCGCCGCCAATTGCTAGACCAGATTTCTTGAGGTAAGCGACAACATGAATAACTGGCTACCTTTGAACCCCAAGCTGCAAAAACTCCGAGCCAAGCTCCTCAACGATCCCTACTATCGCCTACAATCTGGGGAAGAAATTCAGATAGCGGCTAAATTAGGTATTCGCATTGATGCTAATCAAGCGACTGTAGATGATTGGTTACGCTTACCAGGTTTGTCAATTCACCAAGCGCGATCGCTTGTAGAACTTTCGCATTCTGGTGTTAAATTTTACTGTATTGAAGATATCGCTGCGGCTTTGGCTGTACCAGCACCGCGCCTGGAGCCATTAAAACCTCTGCTGAATTTTATTTACTATGATCGCGAATCTCTAGAAAGTCCGATCCATTTAGTCAATCCAAATACAGCAACAGTTGAAAATTTAGCCCAAATTCCATTTATAGATTTGTCTCTAGCACAAGCAGTGGTTCAAAATCGGCAATCAGCCGGGCCTTATCGTAACCTGGCTGATTTCCAACGGCGTTTGCAGTTACCTGGTGATGCGATTGCTCAACTAATGTATTATTTGAGATTTTAAGTTAAAAGTTAGAAATTTTAAAATAACTCCTAACTCAGCAAATTTTAGATTTTGAATTTTCGATTGAAGAAAAAATCTAAAATCCAAAATTGATTAAATGAACCCAATACGATCAAGAGGCCAAAAGCGAAACGCTGCTCGACCAATGATATTTTCTTTGGGTAAAAAGCCCCAATAACGAGAGTCATTACTATCGTTGCGGTTATCTCCCATGACAAAAAATTCATCCTCTGGAACTTTCACTGGTCGATATGGCTGATTTGGGGGTTCAGCGATATAGTCTTCTGTTAAGGGTTGACCGTTGAGATAAACTTTCCCAGAAGCAACACTAATTACCTCACCAGGCTGGCCAATAACCCGCTTGATGAAGGCTTGGTCTTTGGGATATCCTCGACGTTGTAGTTCTGCGGGTGGCTGAAAAACAATAATATCCCCAGTTATGGGAGGGTGAAAATGGTAGGATATTTTTTCAACTACCAAGCGATCGCCTGTATGTAAGGTAGGCAGCATCGAATCAGAAGGTATATAGCGGGGTTCGGCGATAAAAGTCCTGATTAAAAATGCCAAACACAATGCGATCGCAATTAAAATCAGATTTTCTTGCCAACTACGCCATACTTTTAACGACGCACGCTCTTCTTTTGCATCACTTTCGTGAGGAATCATAAAAGTTTCTAGCCAGTTTAAGAAGTGGAACAAATACCTTGATTATTTTGACTCAAAAGGTATACTAATAAACATGATGGATTCTGCATAAATCCATACTAAATATTAAATAATATAATTATCGCATCTACTAAAAACAAGCAAAACTACTGTAAATCAACTATGAGCTGTCTAAGGCAATATAAGCTGATGATTAGGATTTTTAGATAAATAATTAAAAATCTTAATTCTAATTGTTGCAATTATAAGGCAAGTTATGAGATGATTTTCAATTTTGCTTCCTACTGCTAAAAAAGCAGTTACCGATTGGTAGAGCGATACAGCCAGTCGGTTTTTTCTTTGAGCAGAAAATTGCTAATTGAATGGCAAATACAGTTTAGGGACTTCCAACAAACAAATTACTCAATCTTGTGGGGTGGGCGACACGAGCGCCCGTAGCCCAAGGCGGGCTTTTCGGTTTACCCCACAACAAAGAGTCAAGTATTTTTTTATTTGGAAATCCCTTAGCGAATGCCTTAAATATAGTAATCCGATTTGATTGCGTGAAAAAATCTAAGTATATGTAGTGGCGTAGCACAGCTAAATTAGAGCAATAAATTTTGTAGGTTGGGTCGTTTGGCTCAACATCGCACAGTGGAGCATGAGATCCAATACCCCGATGAACGTTAGGTTTCACGTTGCATCATTTTATCTATATCACGCGAATACGTGTATTTCAAAAATCTTGCATATTCTGAATTTTACGTCAACTGATTCTACTGAATTTTTATTTCAGTATATATATATACTGTATAACTACTGTTTTAACAGTTTGGCTATAAAGATATGAATAAATTGCGTAATTTTACTGTGACAGTATATACTAGATTGTACTATTAATAATATATAAATCTCCCTTACTATCAAGAAGAAGATTAACAGACAAAAAGCTACTAGTAATTTAGGCTTAAGTATCAGCATCAAAAACAGAGTTAAGCTGCTGATAAAATCATTTTTGCTGAATGATTTAAAAGTATCTAGATTAACGAATAAATGCCCCTTGGCAATGAGAAACTATATTTAATCAATTTTCGTCTGTCTATTTCATAGAAAGTTCAAGGCAACATTCTGTAAGTTAAAAATTTAACTTTTTCTTAAAAAGGAAGAAATGGCGGCAGGCAGTAAGATATATCTTATCAAGAATAGAGCTAATAGTTTATTAGACTCTTTTCTGACAGATACCCTGCTCCTTGTAAGTAGTTTTGTATGTTAATTAAATAATTTACTCAGCTACAACTTATACAGCTTTCCTGTAAGAAAGTCTTGCTATAAAAACTTCAGCCCACAAAAAATGCAAATTGTAGGCGTGACAGTTGAGCTACATCTTTTTTGCAAAGTTATAAAACTTAAAAGGATACGCTGCCTTAACCGTGAGTGAAAGACAGAAACTAATTTAGAACTCTGATAAAGAGGATTATGAGGTGTCATTAGTTATTTGATTGCGCTCCTTCTTAGAGCTAGCGGTCAGAATGGGGAAGTTCAGACCTCGCCTTTTATAAATGGATTGACATTAAACAGTATCAAGTATTGTATAAGCGTTCGTCCAAATCTAGAGAATCTAGATTTCAGTTAAAGCTGTATAAGTGAATTTTCATTAGTCCCAATTCTAATTTTCAGAATCACCAGAAAGCCGCTGGTATCTAAGATATCTAAAAAAATGTGCTATAACGTACCGTCATAACGTGGTTGATGGTTCGATATTTGAAGGAGCTATAAGGTGGAAAACAATAAGTCGTTTCTGTGGCCAGAAGGAATATTAATTGCACTGCTTGCCTTATGTGGTGTTTTTAGCCTTGCTTTCATGATGCTTCTAAGGCCAAATCCTTCAAAGGCTCAGAGTAGACAGAGTATAAATGTCAAGGATGTAGCTGCAAACGCTGGAACTCAGCAGCGCATTGAGAAATTAAAAGCGGCAATGCTTACAAGTTGGCAGCAAGAAGCACAAGTAAAGGGACTAGCCTACTCTCTACCATCACGTTTTCAAGGGGCAATAATTAACGCTGCAAAACTTACTAAAGGAGAGAAAGTAATTGCTCTCACCTTTGATGATGGCCCTTGGCCACAGACTACAGTGCAAGTGCTAGATATTCTGAAATCAAATAATATCAAAGGGACGTTTTTTGTCGTTGGGCAGAACCTAAAAAATTATCCAGAATTAGGAAAGCAAATTGTAACTCAAGGTCACGTCATTGCCAACCATACTTGGCATCACTGGTATCACTTCTTTAATCAACAAGCAGCTGCTTTTGAAATTGATCGCACAACAGACCTAATTTATCAAGTTACAGGGGCTAAAACAAATCTCTTCCGACCGCCTGGTGGCATCCTACACAATGGATTAGCTGCTTATGCTAAAGGCCAAAAATATACTGTGGTGATGTGGTCTGCTGACTCCACAGACTATAAGTTGCCAACTGTACCAAAGTTGATAAATAACGTCATTAAAGATTCAAAACCTGGTGGTATTGTACTAATGCATGATGGTGGTGGTAACCGTTCCAGAACTGTGCAAGCTTTACCAGAAATTATTAGCAACTTTAGAAAGCAAGGCTATCGCTTTGTTACTATTCCAGAGCTTTTAGAAATGGAAGATGCAGACCAAAAGTTGATTGCTAAGAAAAAGTAATAATTATTAATTACAAGTAATTAGTTAATAGTAATATTTACCGATAGTCTGGTACTTCGTGCGATTGCTCGACAAGATTCACATTTGTTAGTTATCCATTTTTCTCCACCTCTACAAATCATTATTATTTTTATCTCGTTGGATAAAATTTCCTTGCCTAAGAGCAACCGAGCTATCGGTTAACCTCATTTTTCTTAACAATCTTGGAAAGCTTGTTTGATAAGTATCTTAAACACTAAAGTTTCAGATATACTTGACCAATTAGTTCTTAGTTTTATCGCTAAAATTATATTTTTATTGAGAATGAATAACGAACGGATAAAGTTTAGAAAAGACGAGAGCGATCGCTCTTGGAAATGGTTCTTCCGTTAATAGTGGCACCACATCGGATGCTATTACTAGGAACTTAACTTCAGACACCTACTATGCAAGGGTTTCGTCCTTCCTCGGTACTAATAATACCAATTACACTGTGATAGTAGAGTCTGTTTTCTGAAAAAATGTAACCGTTCACACTCCTTCCCACCTCTCAACAAGAAATCAAGGTTTTCGCAGATTTTGCCGGGGAGTGAATAATTGTTTAAGAATAAAGTTTATATTTTTAAACAATTAGGCTTATACCTCAAGGGTATTTTGCTTATTCGGGGTACGAGAACCATTGTCACAGGAAAACGGGTTTAGCGTTATTACATGAATACTAGGAAAGTTTTTTGGCGCTGAAAACCTTGTTTTATCAAAAGGCAGGCCGGAAAGCCCGCCTCACCACGAAAGGCAGAGGGCAGAAGGCAGAAGGCACAAGGAATGTCTCATGCCCTCTGCCCACGACTGAAAGGAGTAAGGGTATGAAGAACCGGACATATCTTCGATTTGGGAGCAACGAAATTGGTCGGGGATTGTGACCCCGACCAACTGGTTCTTTCTGCCCTCTGCCCTCTGCCTCCTGCCTTCTTGAAAAGATTGGATAATTTATTTGTTGGAAGTCTCTTAATGACTGCTTACTAAACTGAACTCAGTTGTTTTTTGTTCAGGATTGGCTTCTGGACTATCAGCTTCAGAAGGCGGAACTAACTGCCAAAATTTTGGCAAAAATTCTTGCCAGTTTTGCAGAATTTTCTTCGCTTTTGGTGAACCAGTGCGTTCCGCATGAGTTTTGATTAACTCTTGCAGTTGTTTTGCGCCTGCTTCTGTAATCACCCGTTGGATTTTGACAATTTCCGGGTTGACTAACTCACAAAATGAGTCATTTTCATCTAAGAAGTATGCCAGTCCACCAGTCATTCCAGCTGCTACGTTACGTCCTACTTTGCCGAGGACGACAATCACACCACCAGTCATGTATTCACAGCAGTGATCCCCAGCGCCTTCAATCACTGCTATGGCTTTAGAGTTTCTCACAGCAAAGCGTTCTCCTGCTAAACCGTTGGCAAATAACATGCCACCAGTTGCACCATAGAGGCACGTATTGCCAACTATCACGTTTTGTGATGCGTTATAGGTAGCATCAGTTGGGGGTTTGATGATGATTTCACCACCGTGCATTCCTTTCCCTACGTAGTCGTTTGCCTCTCCTGCCAAAGTCAAAATTATACCAGGGAGGTTGAACGCACCAAAGCTTTGCCCAACACTACCTGTGAAATTGAGATTAATTTGTCCTTCAAAATCGCTATCACCGTATTGAGAAGCGATCGCTCCCGCTAATCTTGTGCCTACTGTTCTGTCAGTATTGATAATAGGGTAAGTCTTAGTAACAGTGGATTGATTCCTAATAGCAGTCTGAATTTCGGGATCGGCAAGCAATTTGTCATCCAAAACTATGCCGTTGCTGTGGACTTCTTCATGCACCAACCAGCCACGATTTTCTCTGGTATCTGGTAGCTGAAGTAAACAGTCCAGGTTCAGTGATTGCGTTTTGGTGAGTTTTGCCTCTGGGCGCAGTTTCAACAAATCTGCACGTCCAATGATTTCTGACAAAGAACGGTAGCCAAGTCGGGCTAACAAACTACGCACTTCTTCGGCGATGAAGTAGAAGAAGTTAACAACTTGTTCCGGCATTCCCGTAAACCGCTTGCGGAGTTCTTCTTTTTGAGTAGCAACACCCACAGGGCAGGTGTTCATGTGGCAAACTCGCGCCATGATACAGCCTTCAGCAATCATGGCGATGGAGCCGAAACCGAATTCTTCACCGCCCATCAATGCACCTATTACCACATCCCAGCCACTCTTGAGTCCGCCATCTACGCGCAAAATCACGCGATCGCGCAGGCTATTTTCCATCAAGACGCGATGCACTTCACTTAAACCGAGTTCCCAAGGTGAACCAGCATGTTTAATCGAACTTAGTGGCGATGCACCTGTACCACCATCATGTCCAGAAATCTGGATAATATCAGCGTTTGCCTTAGCTACACCAGCTGCGATCGTGCCAATGCCGACTTCTGCAACTAGTTTCACCGACACCTTGGCTTTGGGATTAATTTGGTGCAGATCAAAAATCAGTTGCGCTAAGTCTTCAATAGAATAGATATCGTGGTGCGGTGGCGGCGAAATCAATGTGACACCTGGCTTGGAGCGCCTTAACATCGCAATGTATTGGCTCACCTTGGGTCCTGGTAGCTGTCCACCTTCCCCAGGTTTAGCACCTTGGGCAATTTTGATTTCAATTTGTTTGGCGTTGACTAGGTACGCTGGCGTGACACCAAAGCGTCCTGATGCAACTTGCTTGATAGCACTATAGGCTTGATCACCATTCCGCAATCCTTTTAAATGAGGTAAGGTTGGCGAGTGACCCAACTCGTCTACATCATCTAAAACTGTATAGCGCACTGAGTCTTCGCCGCCTTCTCCAGAGTTAGATTTACCGCCAATGCGATTCATGGCGATCGCTAAAGTTTCATGGGCTTCTCTTGACAAAGCACCTAAAGACATGCCACCGGTGCAGAAGCGCTTAACAATCTCAGATACCGACTCCACTTCTTCTATAGGAACCAGGGGGCGATCGCCTTCAAAGTCCAACAAGTCACGTAAGGCTGTTACTGGTCTACCTTGGAGATGCTTTTTATAAACTTCGTAGTGGTCGTAGTTTTCGCCATCTAAAGCCTTATGCAGCGCCTTAACCATTTCTGGGCTATTCATGTGGTACTCGCCGCCAGGACGGTACTGCACAAAGCCCAGGTTTTGTAACTTATTGGCCGTTACTTCTGGGAAAGCTTTGCAGTGGAAGGAAAGCACTTCATCAGCTAGTTCGCTAACACTCAAACCACCGATACGGGAAGTCGTACCACGGAATCCCAGTTCGATTAAATCTCCACCAATGCCAATAGCTTCAAAGATTTGGGCTGCTTGATAGCTGGAGAGCAGAGAAATTCCCATTTTGGAGAGAATTTTTAGCAAACCTGACTCTACTGCTTTGCGATAGTTTCCTAAAACTTGTTCTAGGGTGAGAGTTGGAATTTTTTCTACACCCATTAACTTTTGAGTTTTGGGATCAGACCACCAATCACGCACTGTATCCAAAGCCATATAGGGGCAAACTGCACCAGCACCGTAGCCAATAAGACAAGCAAAGTGATGAGTACTCCAGCATTGAGCAGTATTGACAATTAGGGATGTTTTCATTCGCAGCCCTTCCCGAATCAGGTGATGATGTACAGCACCCACTGCTAATAGGGGAGGAATGTATGTATCTTCTGGGCTGATACCGTCATTTGCCTTATCGTTTAAGATTAAAATCTTTGCACCTGCACGGACTGATTCAGCTGCTTGTGCTTGTAAAGATTGGACTGCGGCCTTTAATCCTTCAGGACCGATAGCGATCGCAAATCGGGTTGACAACTCAGCCGTGGCAAATCCTGACAGCTTAATTGCCTCTAACTCACCATCCGTTAACACTGGCGATTCAAGTTTCAATCTCCGAGCATATTCTGGCTTGGGTTCTAATAAGTTACCCCGTTCACCCAGTTCGACTTTCAGAGACATCACTAGCTTTTCCCGTAGGGGATCAATTGCCGGGTTCGTCACCTGAGCAAAGCGCTGTTTGAAATAGTCATACAGCAGGTGGGGTTTTGTTGACAGCACTGCTAAAGGAATATCATCTCCCATGCAGAAAGTCGGCTCCGAACCTGCGATCGCCATTGAATGAATCACCATTTCTACATCTTCTATGGTGTAGCCAAAGGCAGTTTGCAGCTGAAGCAATGTTTGCTTGTCAATTGTCACTTGTCCTTTGCCATTGGCATTTGCTAATGACGGATGACCAATGACCCTTTCGGGGTTCGCCAATCGCTCATGGGGGAGACCCCCAGACGCTCGTTCGCTCTTAGCGTCTCCCCTTGGGAGAAGACCGCGTTGGCTTACCAATGACTTTAATTCTTGACGGTACTGTTGCAGCCATTCACCATAAGGGTGCTGCTTGGCAATGCGTTGCTTAATCTCCCAATTCTTCAAGACTTCATGATTTATTAAATCTACGGCAATCATTTGTCCTGGTCCTAGTCTACCTTTCTCGACAATATCGGCTTCTGGAAAGTCCACTACACCAGCTTCCGAAGCTACTACAATGTAGTCATCTTTGGTAATCACGTAGCGAGCTGGTCTTAAGCCATTACGATCTAGAGTTGCACCAACTTTTTTGCCATCACTAAATACTAGAAGTGCTGGCCCGTCCCACGCTTCTTGCAAGCCACTGTAATATTCGTAGAAATCAACAATTTCTGCATAATCAGCTAAAGAAGGCTGATTTTGGTAAGCCTCTGGAACCATAATCATTAAAGCTTCCAAGGGGCTGCGTCCAGAACACACGAGCAATTCCAGCACATTGTCTAGGGTAGCTGAGTCGCTGTTATCAATATGAACTAATGGCTTGAGTTCCTTGATGCGATCGCCCCATACAGGATGATTCAGGCTAGCTTCTCGTGCCATCATCCAGTTGATGTTACCCAACAAAGTATTGATTTCGCCGTTGTGACCCAAAAGCCGCATTGGTTGAGCTAGTGGCCACTTGGGCATCGTGTTGGTACTAAAGCGGCGGTGATAGACAGCAAAGGCGCTTTTGTAAGCTGGATTCTTTAAATCGTCATAAAAGCTGCCCAATACGGCAGAACGCACCATGCCTTTATAGACAATTGTGCGGCTTGACAACGAGCAGATATAAAATTCTTCTGAGATGTTGGTTGCAACTTTACTAATTCGGCGGCGGGTAATGTACAACTGCCGTTCTAATTCATCGCCGTTTTTGTCAACAGAAGCTAACAAAATTTGTTCAATCTGGGGTTGATTTTCTCTTGCTTGTACCCCAAGTAAATCAGGTTGCACTGGCACAACTCGCCAACCAAGTACAGTGAATTTTTCTTCAGCAGCTACTTGCTCAACTGCCGTCCTAGCTTTTTGCGCTGCTTCCTGGTCTTGTGGTAGAAAGATCATCCCAACAGCTATATTATTGATGGATGGAAATTCCTTTCCACTTTCGGCAAACTCTTGTTGGAACAACTCCCAAGGGATAGCTGTCAATACCCCAGCACCATCACCAGAATCTTGATCGGCGCTACAACCTCCCCGGTGTTCTAAGCAGGTTAAAGCAGCTAAGGCTTTTTCGACAATTTCGTGGCTGGTATGATTTTGGCGATGAGCAATAAAACCCACACCACAGGCATCTCGTTCCTCTACTAACCACTTTTGCCCCTGATAGGTATCTTTTGAGTTGATATTCGCTGTGATTTGTTGGTTTTGATTCATCGGTTTATTATTCATACCCTGTTCCTGAAGTATTGAGTTACCAATTTTGCCACTACGTTATGGGAAAAAAATTCTAAATTCAGCGATGGAAAAATATACAAGCACCGAAATTTAGGGAAAAAAAATTTTAACTTCGGTTTTACTTTGTTAGTTCACCCGTGTTAAAATTTTTGCGTATTTTTTATGTATTTATGCGCTGTTAGACAACTTACCTCCGCCAAGACATCATTTTTGCCCTGACAGTTTCTTTTTTATATTGTGAAGCTAAATATTTTCTCAATTCCCTTTTCCAGATGCACGCTAGCTACTCATAGAGCCTATTTCGGCTCACCTGAAACAAAACTAAAACTGAACGCTGTACTATTTTTTAAAGCCAAAGTCAAAATAATTCGTAATTGATCGTGAGGATCGAGGACTGGCTCTAAGCGTTGGCGTAGCGTCTCCCCTTCTCCCAAAGGGAGAGGCTAACGCCAAAAGAGAAGAGAGGGCTTTAAGCTACGCTACCTTAATTCGTAGTTGCAATCACTGGGGGGTTTTACCCTCCATTGTCTTGTTAACCACTAAATCCTTAATTTAGTGTGGGCTGCTGTACCCTTTTAATTACGAATTACGAATTAGTAATTATTTAGTTATCCCGATCCAGCAATAAAATCAGCGTATTACAATATATACCCATTTGACAATTCCCAAATCCAAATATCGTTGTTGTCTAGAGTTTTGCCGCTTACCAGTTGGCACATGTATTACTATTAACTAGACCTTACTGAATTAGCAACGTTCAGTTAGGATTAAATATCTTAATCCAGTTTTGATTATCAAAACTACCGTATATAGTGTGGTTAGAATTAGTGCCAGTTAAAACACTTGATTGCAGTGGCTTTAGCGTCTAAATAAATTGATTGGCGTTTAAAAGATATGAATAGCCAATATATAGAATAGCATGTTTTTCCCAAAACAAACTCATGTTTTTTTTATATTTCCAAATAATTAGTTAGTTTATACCTTGGTTGATAGTTTTCAAAAAAACCTAGTAAATTATGGTAAAAATGTCGAATTCTTGCCAATCAGGGAATGGCGATCGCAAAGCCCGCCGTTCGCGTAGCGTCTCGCAGAGAAGGCATCGCAGATTTTTCCGGGCTACTGTGTCACCAATATTTTTAATAACACTATGCTTAACTACTACCTGTGCTGCCAACGCCCAGGAGTCCCCAAAAAACGCCCAATCAATACCCAGGCTCATCTCACAGTCACCTGCACCTGCTTTAATAGGCGTAGTATCCTCTGGTAATCAAATTTCCCTCAATGGTCGTACTCTACCAGGAACTTGGTTACAGCGACCTGGAAAAGCTGGTCGGATTACAACTCATCTGAGTGATGGGGCATTTAGGCAGTTAATTGGAGTAAATTTCTTAAACAGTAGTAACTCAGCAAGGCAACCGATACAGTGGTTTTCATCGGTGACAAAGCCACTGGTTTTATCCACCAAGCTACTAGGAGCATATCGCTATTTGGATATTAGCAATTTTGCTCAAACATCTGGATGGGAAATCCGAACCAATGGCAACATTTTGGTAATTGCTACCCCAAAAGCACAAATTACAAATATTGTTCAGAGCCAGGAACATCCAGAGGCGAGTGCCCCTTTGCAACAGACTCGGATTCTTGTTGATTTAGATCGTCCAACTCCCTGGCAAGTTGTACAAGGGTCAATTATTAAAAAAATTGAAACTCCATCGCCCGATCCAGACACACCAACCCCAAAATCCACTGTACCGCCAAATAGAGTGTGGACAATTACCCTGGATGGAATAGCCGATCCCCTTTTGATAGAACGCTATACCCCCCAGCCACCAGCAGTACCAGCAACACCACCAACATTGCTGCCAAACTTGCTCAAACAATTATTACCAGTTACACCAACACAACCAATACCACCGGCACCGGCCCCAACCCCTGAACCACTGATTCAACAAGTGGAGGTGGTGAAAAATCAAACCATAATTAGTCTGAGCATTCCCTTCGGTCTATCGCCTCAAGTTAGTACCGTAGATAACCCCAATCGCCTGATTATTGATATTCGACCCGATCCCCTAGAAGAAAGAGATATTACTTGGGCCCCAGGATTGCGTTGGCGACAGCATTATGTCAACTTAGGCACTGAACGCTTTCCAGTGATTTGGTTAGAAGTTAATCCCCATAAATTTGGGCTAACGCTGAAACCTATGTGGGCTAGTCCTGATGGGCTTGCGGGTACTGCTCCCTTAATTCAAACAGCACAACGTTACTTAGCAGTAGCTGGAATTAACGGTGGTTATTTCAACCGCAATAACAGATTCCCCTTGGGTGCAATTCGTCGGGATGGTCAGTGGTTATCAGGCCCGATTCTCAACCGGGGTGCGATCGCTTGGAATGATTCTGGCCAATTTTACTTCGGTCGTCTCACCTTAGAAGAAACTTTAATTACAGCAAATGACCAGCGCCTACCAATTCTGTTTCTTAATAGCGGCTACGTCCAGAGTGGCATTGCTCGTTACACCCCAGCTTGGGGATCAACTTATACGCCCTTGACGGATAACGAAATTATCCTAGTGGTGGAGAAAGACCAAATTACTCAACAGTTACCAGGCGGCAAAGTTGGTGAGACGGCCGTTCCCATTCCCCAGGATGGCTACCTACTTACCTTACGCGCCAACGCTGCTAGTGCTGCCTCACAGCTACCTATTGGAACCGCAGTAAGCATTTCTAGCGCCACTACTTCGACTGATTTTAGTCGTTATCCCCACATTATTGGAGCCGGACCGCTATTAGTCCAAAATCGTCAAATTGTCCTTGATGCCAAAAGCGAAAAATTCAGCAATGCCTTTATTGCCGAAAAAGCTATTCGTAGCGGTATTTGTACAACAGCAACAGGCACATTAATGATTACTGCTGTCCATAATCGTCCAGGGGGTTATGGCCCTAATTTGGCAGAACATGCCCAACTGATGCAACAGATGGGCTGTGTGGATGCCTTAAATTTAGACGGTGGTAGTTCTACCAGCCTTTACTTAGGAGGACAACTACTTGATCGCTCGCCTAGTACTGCTGCTCGTGTTCATAATGGAATTGGTATTTTCCTGCAACCACGAAAATGAAGGAATAGGGAAAAACTCAATCCCCAGTCCCCAATCCCAGTCCCCAATCACTTTTTAAAGATTAGAACAAGCTATCATTTTGCTTGATGAAGACTTGGTGTAGATGCAAGAGTTTTAGTAGTGATGATTTACACCGTCACGTTTGATTTTGCTATCTTTATCAAGGTGCAACAAAATTACTGATTTCCAACGTTGCAAGATAGCGCCAGATTTTTTATCAATAGTAAGAGTATCAACGGTTTGTTATGTCTTCAAATGAGGTAACTATGGCTCGATATCAAGAAACTACACAGACTGAAACTCTACACCTACCTTCAATTATCACATCCAAAGGCGTTGCTGCAACTGAGTTACGTCCTTGGGGTGCTTTTACAGTTTTGGAAGAAGGGCGCGGATACAAAATCAAGCGCATTGAAGTTAAGCCCGGACACCGCCTCAGTCTACAAATGCACCACCACCGCAGTGAACATTGGATTGTTGTCTCTGGTACAGCTAGGGTAACTTGTGGCGAGAAAGAAGTCCTACTGAGCAATAATGAGTCAACATACGTACCCCAATGTACATCTCATCGTTTAGAGAATCCTGGCGTGATCCCATTGGTGTTGATTGAAGTGCAAAATGGCGAATACTTGGGAGAAGATGATATTATTCGCTACCAAGATGACTATGCCCGTACTAAGGATTAAAGCTCTAATCTAAAAACTGAATACATTTTTGTGCAAACCATCTTTGGGAACCACTGCACCCCAGAAGTCCCTACCTAGTTAAGGTGGGGACTAAGGTATGTTGTGCTATAAATGTAGTAATAGCGATCGCGCTCATAGCTTCGATGATTTGGAATTTTCAAGAAGCTAGGATTAACCCATCTGTCTGTAAAATGAAGATGGCGTCTTCAATTGCAAAAAACGAGTTTCATGATTCATCTGAGTCAAGCAGCTGCGAGTGAAATTGGGCGCATAAAGTCCAAGCAGCAGCCAAATGTGTTATTTCGATTGGCAGTAAAACCAGGTGGTTGTTCCGGTTTATTTTATGATATGTCCTTCGATGAAGCAATAAAAGTTGGCGACCAGGTTTTCGACTTGGATGAGATTCAAGTAGTCATAGATGCTGCCAGCTTAAATTACCTCAACGGTTTGAGGGTGGATTATTCAGAAGACTTAATGGGTGGTGGTTTTCGCTTCCACAATCCCCAGGCGATCGCAACCTGTGGCTGTGGTAATTCATTCTCCACAACTAGTCAATAATCCTTAATTAGCGATCGTTTGCCAATAACAAAGGAAAAATGACCAAGTAATTAAGGAAAAACTACAATTGACATAAACCCGTAAAAAACGATATAATTAGGATTTGTTAAAACTTAGACATATAAGCAGCTTTACGCGCTGTAACTCATGCCAACAATACAGCAGCTAATACGTAACGAGCGCGAACAAGCGCGTCAGAAAACCAAGTCCCCGGCTTTGAAACAATGCCCCCAACGTCGGGGAGTTTGTACCAGAGTATACACGACTACACCAAAAAAGCCTAACTCAGCTCTACGTAAAGTAGCAAGAGTCAGACTGACCTCTGGATTTGAAGTCACAGCTTATATTCCAGGTATTGGTCACAACTTACAAGAACACTCAGTTGTGATGATTCGTGGCGGTCGGGTTAAGGATCTACCAGGCGTGAGATACCACATTATCCGTGGCACCTTAGATACAGCCGGAGTCAAAGACCGTAAACAAGGGCGTTCCAAGTATGGAACTAAGCGTCCGAAAGAAGCGAAAAAATAGGATTAGGCGATTAATCGCACCCAACACGATTAATCGTCTACTTAAGAAGCGCTCAAGGACAAAAAACAATCATGGTCTGTGTTCTAACAGCAGTATGAAAGCTGCTCAAGTCTGTTTAAAAAAACAAGCAAGCTATACCTACACTAAGCGAGCAAGTGTAGAAGTTCAGAGGATAACGCTGTAACCCACAGCAGAACTATAATCTGGACATTAAGGTTTAGAATGTTGTCGCTTTGAGTATTTAGTTGCAGTTAGCAAGTCAATGAATTTTAGATTTTAGATTTGCGGTTTTGGATTGGTCGAACCCACAAGGGGATGAGGCTTACAGACTTTTGATTTTTTCCAATCCTTGTGGTCGGAACATCTACCAAAAACTCTAATCCAAAATTGGCAGTCAATAAGTCAGCCTTGCTGCAACAATCGAAAGCAAAATTAAGAAAGTCTGAGGGTTGAATTCCACAGCTTTTAGTTTCCGGTGTCTGATAGCATATAATTTCGTTGCCAATTCCGAATTAAAGGTGAAGTATGTCTCGTCGTGGTGTTATTCAAAGGCGCCCAGTTCCGTCTGACTCTGTATATAACAGTCGCCTTGTGAGCATGATTATCAGACGGATCATGCGTCATGGCAAAAAATCACTTGCCGCACGGATTGTTTATGATGCATTAAAAACTATTGAGGAACGCACTGGTGCTGGTGCGTTGGAAACCTTTGAAAGAGCAGTGCGAAATGCCACGCCTTTAGTAGAAGTAAAAGCTCGGCGAGTTGGTGGAGCAACCTACCAAGTACCAATGGAAGTGCGTACAGAACGGGGCACTACCCTAGCACTGCGTTGGTTAGTGCAATATTCCCGCTCCAGACCAGGTCGGACAATGGCAAGCAAACTGGCAAATGAATTAATGGATGCTGCCAACGAAACTGGCAATGCTATTCGGAAACGTGAAGAAACGCACCGGATGGCGGAAGCTAACAAAGCATTCGCACACTATCGTTACTAAGTAGAAAAGCGATATATCGCCCTCCAGAAGCGTTATATCGTAGATTTACAAAAAGAAGACGGTTTTCCCTAAAAGTATAGAATCTTAACAAAGAGTAATATACAAGATATCATGAGGCAAAAACTATAGGAGGTAGCTGTGGCACGCACGATCCCGCTAGAGAAAGTACGCAACATTGGTATTGCGGCGCATATAGATGCGGGCAAAACAACAACAACAGAGAGAATATTATTTTACTCTGGGATAATTCATAAAATTGGCGAAGTTCATGAAGGAACTGCCGTCACAGACTGGATGGAGCAGGAGCGGGAGCGGGGAATTACCATTACTGCTGCTGCTATCAGTACCAGTTGGAAAGATCATCAAATTAACATTATCGATACTCCGGGTCACGTAGACTTCACAATTGAAGTTGAGCGTTCCATGCGCGTGTTGGATGGTGTAATCGCAGTATTTTGTTCTGTGGGCGGCGTGCAACCGCAGTCTGAGACAGTGTGGCGGCAAGCAGAACGCTACAAAGTTCCTCGGATAGCCTTTATCAACAAGATGGATCGCACCGGAGCGAACTTTTATAAAGTTCACGAGCAAATTCGCGATCGCCTGCGGGCGAATGCGATCGCCATTCAACTACCAATTGGTAGTGAAAATGACTTCCGAGGTATCGTTGACCTAGTAAGGCAACGTGCGTATATTTACGCCAATGACCAAGGTACTGATATTCAAGAAACCGATATCCCGGAAGAATTGCAAGCGCAGGTAGACGAATTCCGCACCAAGCTAATAGAAGCCGCAGCAGAAACCGATGATGCTCTGATGACTAAGTACTTCGAGGGCGAAGAACTTACAGAGCAAGAAATTCGGACTGCCCTGCGTAAAGGCACAATTGCGGGGACGATTGTACCAGTACTTTGCGGTTCAGCATTCAAAAATAAAGGCGTGCAGTTAATGCTGGATGCCGTTGTAGATTACCTGCCAGCGCCAAGTGAAGTACCGCCAATTCAAGGCTTACTGCCCAATGGCGATACTGTTGAGCGGCAAGCTGATGACAACGAACCCCTAGCGGCTCTGGCATTCAAGATTATGGCTGACCCTTACGGTCGCTTGACATTTGTTCGCGTTTATTCTGGTGTCCTGAAAAAGGGCAGCTACGTTCTCAACGCTAGTAAGAATAAAAAAGAACGGATTTCCCGCTTAGTTCTAATGAAGGCAGACGATCGGCAAGATGTCGATGAACTGCGAGCGGGTGATTTAGGAGCAGCTCTGGGATTGAAAGACACCTTGACAGGTGACACCCTCTGTGATGATGGATCGCCAGTAATTCTGGAATCCCTATTCATTCCTGAGCCTGTGATCTCGGTGGCGGTTGAACCCAAAACCAAGAACGACATGGACAAGCTGTCCAAGGCTCTGCAATCTCTCTCAGAAGAAGACCCCACCTTCCGTGTCCGTGTCGATCCGGAAACAAACCAGACCGTGATCGCGGGAATGGGAGAGCTACACCTAGAAATTCTAGTAGACCGGATGTTACGAGAATTCAAGGTGGAAGCGAATGTAGGTGCGCCACAAGTAGCTTACCGAGAAACAATTCGGAAAGCTGTGAACAAAGTTGAGGGCAAATTCATCCGCCAAAGTGGTGGTAAAGGTCAATACGGTCACGTTGTGATCAATTTGGAGCCTGGAGAACCCGGTACTGGCTTTGAATTCGTTTCCAAAATTGCTGGCGGTACAGTACCTAAAGAGTACGTTGGCCCCGCAGAACAAGGAATGAAAGAAAGCTGCGAATCCGGTGTTCTAGCTGGATATCCGTTGATTGACGTTAAAGCGACGCTAATTGATGGGTCATACCACGATGTAGACTCTTCAGAAATGGCTTTCAAAATCGCTGGTTCAATGGCGATGAAAGAGGCCGTGCTGAAAGCTTCACCTGTCATCTTAGAGCCTATGATGAAAGTTGAAGTTGAAGTTCCTGAAGACTATATGGGCAACGTCATTGGCGACCTCAACACCCGCCGAGGGCAGATTGAAAGCCAAAGCACCGAAAAGGGACTCGCTAAGGTAACATCCAAAGTTCCACTGGCGAGCATGTTTGGCTACGCCACTGATATTCGGTCAAAAACGCAAGGTCGGGGTACCTTCACGATGGAGTTCAGCCACTACGAAGAGGTGCCTCGCAGCGTAGCTGAAACTATCATTGCAAAAAGCAAAGGGAACGCTTAGTTAAAATAAGGAAATGAGCATTCATGGCACGCGCAAAGTTTGAAAGGAATAAACCCCATATTAATATCGGTACAGTTGGCCACGTTGACCACGGTAAAACTACCTTGACAGCAGCCATCACCATGACCTTGGCAGCTACGGGTCAGGCTGTAGCTAAGGGCTACGACCAAATTGATAATGCCCCAGAAGAAAAGGCACGGGGTATTACCATCAATACCGCTCACGTAGAGTATGAAACTGCAAGTCGGCACTATGCTCACGTAGACTGTCCAGGACACGCTGACTATGTGAAGAACATGATCACCGGTGCTGCTCAGATGGACGGAGGTATCCTCGTAGTTGCTGCTACCGATGGTCCTATGCCCCAAACCCGCGAACACATCCTGTTGGCAAAACAGGTAGGCGTTCCCAGTCTGGTTGTCTTCTTGAACAAAGAAGATTTGATGGATGACCCAGAACTCTTGGAACTAGTAGAACTAGAACTGAGAGAACTGCTTTCAAGCTACGATTTCCCTGGCGATGATATCCCTATTATCAAAGGCTCTGGTCTGCAAGCTCTGGAAGCAATGACCAAGAATCCTAAGACCCAACGCGGTGAAAATCCGTGGGTAGACAAAATCTACGAATTGATGGATGCTGTAGATTCTTACATCCCCACTCCTGAGCGGGATGTTGATAAACCCTTCCTGATGGCTGTAGAAGATGTGTTCTCAATTACAGGTCGTGGTACTGTCGCCACCGGTCGGATTGAACGGGGTGTAGTCAAAGTTGGTGATAACGTTGAACTAGTGGGTATCAGAGATACTCGCGCCACTACCGTAACTGGTATTGAGATGTTCAAAAAGAGTCTCGACCAAGGTATGGCTGGGGATAACGCTGGCGTACTACTCCGGGGTATCCAGAAGGCTGATATTGAACGGGGTATGGTCATCGCCAAACCTGGTTCGATTAAACCTCACAATGAATTTGAAGGTGAAGTGTATGTCCTAACAGAAAAAGAAGGTGGTCGTAAGACTCCATTTTTCGCTGGCTACCGTCCCCAGTTCTACGTGCGGACAACTGATGTAACTGGTACCATCAAAGCCTACACCTCTGATGAAGGCAAAGAAGTAGAAATGGTAATGCCAGGCGATCGCATTAAGATGACAGTAGAATTGATCAACGCGATCGCTATTGAACAAGGAATGCGCTTCGCTATCCGCGAAGGTGGTCGCACCATCGGTGCTGGTGTGGTCTCCAAAATTATCAAGTAGCACCTTTTCGCTTATAACAAAGGAGCAGAGATGGTATTTATTGTGCCTCTCTGCTCCTTTCTCTTCCCTCTATTCTAGGTACTGGTGATTAGGGATTAGGGATTGGGTATTAAGTTCCCAGTCCCCAGTCCCTAGTCCCGAGTACCCTAATTACGCAGAACCTGGAAAATTAAAGATGGCAACTCTACAGCAGCAGAAAATTAGAATTCGCTTACAAGCTTTTGACCGACGCTTATTAGACACATCTTGCGAGAAGATTGTAGACACAGCTAACCGCACTAATGCTACAGCCGTAGGTCCAATTCCTTTACCAACAAAACGCCGGATCTATTGTGTGCTGCGATCGCCTCACGTAGATAAAGATTCACGAGAACACTTTGAAACCCGTACTCATCGCCGGATTATTGATATTTACCAACCCTCTTCTAAGACTATTGATGCCCTGATGAAATTGGATCTACCATCGGGTGTAGATATCGAAGTCAAACTTTAATTTAGTCATTGTTCATTGCTCATTAGCAAAGGACAAAGGACAAAGGACGAAGGACGTTAGTATAAATTATCATATAGCCCTGAGATATATTTCTTTAGGGCTTTTATTTAGCTAGGAAACAAATGATAGAATGTAGATAAAGTACGGGAAAACAGAGAAAAATTATTTTTAAGATTAAGTTTATACCAAAGTAACAATGACATCATCTTCTAAAATTGCAGTTCGTGAACTACCTCTGTTCCCGTTACCCGAAGTAGTTCTATTTCCTACTAGACCATTGCCTCTGCACATCTTTGAATTTCGCTACCGAATCATGATAAACACGATTTTAGAGAGCGATCGCAGGTTCGGTGTTTTGATGGTCGATCCTGTTAAAGGTACAATTGCAAATACTGGTTGCTGTGCGGAAATCGTTCATCACCAACGGCTGCCAGATGATCGGATTAAGATGTTGACTTTAGGGCAGCAAAGATTTCGGGTATTAGAGTATGTTCGTGAAAAGCCATACCGCGTTGGCTTAGTTGAGTGGATTGAAGACCAACCACCGACTAAAGATTTGCGACCTTTGTCTTCTGAAGTAGAACAACTACTGCGGGATGTTGTGCGTCTATCAGCCAAATTAACCGAACAAAATATCGAACTGCCAGAAGATTTGCCTGACCTACCAACAGAGTTATCTTATTGGGTAGCAAGTAATCTTTATGGTGTCGCCGCAGAGCAGCAGTTATTGCTAGAAATGCAAGATACTGCAACTCGTTTAGAGCGGGAAGCAGAAATTTTAACCTCTACTCGGAATCACTTGGCAGCTCGCGCTGTTCTTAAAGACACATTTAATGAGAAGTGATGTGTGATGATTAGAGACGCGATTAATCGCGTCTGTACAGCAGTTAGGACTTAGGAAGAAATAACAAAAAATAAAATATTGGCAACTTATAATTTATAGTCTCTAGCTGATAACTGATAACTCCTAACTTCTCAAGTAAAAGCGCTGATCGGCAAAATATTGTAAGCGCCAAGAATTTTTAAAATTTCTGTGTGCATAATTAATTCTGCTAAAGCAGATTGCATTTGTGCTTCCTTGACATCCGCTTCTAAATCCATGAAAAACAAGTATTCGCCTAGCGATCGTTTCGTCGGACGAGATTCAATCCGGCTGAGGTTAATTCCTAGTTGAGCAAATATTTGCAAAGGTTTGAGTAATGCTCCAGGTGTGTTGGCAGGCATACTAAAAGCCAGCGATGTGTGACTAGCGCGTGTTGTTGATGCCTGATATCCAGCGTCCGCTTCACTCTGACTTACTACCCAAAAACGAGTAAAGTTTTCTGGATTGTCATTGATGCCACTAGCAAGTATCGGCAAGTTGTAGAGTTGAGCCGCTCTACTAGATGCGATCGCTGCCGTTGTTGTCTCTTGCTCCAATCGCTGTAGTGCTTCGGTTGTGGAATTACTAGGAATAATTTGTACAGTCGGCACAAACCGCTCTAACCATCCCTGACATTGTGCCAAAGCTTGCGGGTGAGAGTAAACAGTTTTAATTTTATCTAAGCTAGACGCGCAAGAAATTAATGTATGGACAATGGGTAATACCAAAGCCAACTGAATTCGCAAATTGTCTAACTGCCAAAGTGTATCTAGTGTTGTTGTAACACTCCCTTCAATAGAATTTTCTGCTGGCACAACAGCCAGGTGGGCTTGACCATCAGCAACGGCATGCAGTGACTGGGAGATGGTGGGATAAGGACTTAACATAGCTTCAACTCCCGTACTTTTAGTCAACCAGTTGATATAAAGAACAGCTGCTTGTTCTGTGTAAGTGCCGGGAGGCCCTAAATGTGCGATCAATAAAGTCATACCTTTAGCCTTGAGTTGTGAGTTTAATCCGTAAACAGAGATTATGATATTTTGGTTTTGGCAAATATATCCAACATCTACTCTTACAAAACACTGTTATCTCTTAAATTTACGCACTAAATAAATAGACTGAAATATGTATCCAATAAAACAAATTATGAAAATCAGTACTTATACTAAATAGACTTTCTGGTAGTTTTTTTTACTAAATTCCTCTGAAGATTTAAAAGCAATTATATTTGTTTCTGACCATATAAAAATGCATATTGTTGTTTTTTTGTCAAGGATTAAATTAGAATCTATATTTCTTGAACTAAAGATAGTAATGAGCGTACCAACTTTTTGCTAGTGATGTATAGCTGATAAGCAACAATCATTTTTATCGTCAATGAATTTTGTACTTTTTTAATAATCAGCTTTAATTTATTAAAAAATATTAAAATTAAGAAACAGATATTTTTATCCGCTCATGGCTACCCGGTTTACTGCCTCCCAATCGGTTGAAATCGCTGTTCCAGAGCAGCCTATTCCCATTCAGCACTACTTGCGCCAGCCTCAACGTCTAGTTAAGGCTTTGGCTGACAATAGTAGAATTGAGCAGCTTTCTGAGGAAGTATTTCGTTTGAAAATGCGTCCGTTAACTTTTATGTCATTGAGTATTCAACCTACTGTAGACATGAGAGTTTGGGCAGAATCAAATGGAATAATTTATTTGCGATCGCTAGGCTGTGAAATCCTGGGCTTCGAGTATATTAACCAACGCTTTGCTCTCAATTTAAAAGGGCATTTGTCTCCCAAAGAGTTAAGCACTGGCGCTCGCCTCCAAGGAAGGGCTGATTTAGAAGTGCTGGTGGATTTGCCACCGCCATTTTCCTTCACTCCTAAGCCAATTTTAGAAGCTACTGGCAATGCCTTGCTCAAAAGCGTGCTGTTGTCGGTCAAACAACGGTTATTAAATCAACTTCTGGCGGATTATCGCTACTGGGTGATATCACAAACCAAAGATAGAGGACTTAGCGGTAACAGTACTGAATTGCCAATCTTGAATGCTGAGTAATTATTTAATCACTCAGTGTTCAGTATTTTGATTTGGCAAGGACGAAAAGACTGACGATGTAGGGGCGAGGGCCCATATTGTTGCAGAGCCAGCAAATGCTGCTGGCTACCATAACCCTTGTTACGCTCCAGGCTGTACATAGGGTATTTTAATGCTAGACGCAGTACCAGTTCGTCACGCCAAACCTTGGCAACAATACTAGCAGAGGCAATAGCGAGCGATCGCTCGTCCCCCTTAATTATTGTTTGTTGCGGCAATAGTAAGTCTTTGATTGACTGATTACCATCAACCAGGCAGAGTGCAGGCTGTACCTTTAACCTCAGTACAGCCCTTTTCATTGCTAACAGCGTCGCTTGCAAAATATTTATCTTGTCAATTTCGGCAGTAGAAGCAAACCCTATTTTCCAATCTATAGCCAGATCACAAATCTGCTGTGCTAGCTGAGTTCTACGAGAACTAGATAACTTTTTACTATCTTTGATTTTAGCTGCCATTAGTATTGGCAAAGCATGACCTGGTAGGATCACTGCTGCCGCTACCACAGGACCAAATAGAGCGCCTCGCCCGACTTCATCCACACCTGCAACCAACCCTGGAATCTCTGACAAGGTAGAAAACTCCAGCCAATTGGATTGTTCCAAGGGCGTTGGCGACGTTTCCACCATAAAGCAAATTAATTATCCTCGAGCGCTGAGGAACGACGGCGGCGGCGACGGCTAGCAATGGCAGCGCTGTTCGCATCACTTTCATCTTCGTTGGCGGAAGCTTTCGCAGACAAGCTACCCGTTGGGCTAGCAGTCAACTCAGATGGTTCAGTTGTCTCTTCTATCAAAGGTTTTGGTTCTGGCTCAATAACTTTTGGTATTAGTATCTTGCTTGGGATTATTTCAGGTGTTGCTTTTTGGAAAATAGTTGATTCTGAGGTTGATTCAGTTGGAGTCGTTGGTTGTTGACCAGGTTGAATCACGTTAATAATCACAGACTTGGGATTTTTAACCTCTTGCTCTAACTTCACCAAGGGAGATATTCCCATCAAAGCAAAGATATCCTGTTCCTGGAGGCTCATTTCTACAGTTCTAATCTCCGGTGGTTCTACCACTGGTTTGACTGGCTCTGCCTTGATAATTTTAGCGCGTTCTACAGTCCGATCTATAGTGCGATCTACTACAGTGCGCTCTACTCTTTCACTCCAACCTGGTTTACCAAGAGTGGGTGAGGGAATCTCTTGTGCAACTCCTAGTTCTGGTTCAACATCAAGGTCTAAGTCTGGCTCGTTGACAAAAGCCAATGGATTGGCTACAACCCGAACTTCATCTTTCCCGTTTAACCCATTGATGGGAATTCGACTGCGGCGAGTGCGAGTACGACGCTTATTATCATTAAGGTCTTGATAACTAGGATGATTAATCAGATTTAAGTTACCCGATTCTAAGTCGCCCTCAAATGCTTCTGAAAATCCATCATAGGTTTCTCGTGGTTCTGGGATGCGGGCAGCAGGCTGACGTGGTTCTCGGTGAGGCAGGGGTACAAAACGCTCACGTTCACGCTCTGGTGTTTCTGCTGGTATTGGTAATCGGTTTTCGATTTCTCCAGGCAGACGCACAGTATGTCCTAAACCACCACAGGTGGGGCAAATTTCACCAAACAATTCGTAAATGTTTTGACCTTGGCGTTTGCGGGTTAGTTCTACTAAACCCAGTTCGGTGAGTTGGGCAATTTGCGGACGAGCTTTATCTGCTTTGAGTGCTTTATTAAAGTGTTCGAGAACTTGCAGTTGATCGCGTCGTGATTCCATATCAATAAAATCAACAACGATCACCCCAGCGATATTCCGTAGACGCAACTGGCGAGCAATTTCTGTTGCAGCTTCGCAGTTTGTCCACAAAACTGTTTCTCTAGCTGTTGCCGATCGCGTGAAGGAACCTGAGTTAACATCAATTACGGTTAATGCCTCTGTCGGCTCAATGATGATGTAGCCTCCAGAAGGTAGGTCTACTCTCGGTTTGAGAGCTTCTCGAATGGCGGCACTGATGCGGAAATACTCTAAAATTGGAGAGCGATCGCGGTGATGGTCAATTAACAATCCTTGTGGTGTTTGACCTCCGCTCCAGTTCTGCAAGTACTGCTTCACGCGCTTCAAACCAGTACTGGAATCTACGACAATTCGATTTACATCCGCGCCGTACATATCCCGCAATACGCGCTGAATGAAGTCATCGTCCCGATTGAGTAGTGCTGGGGCACGGGTGGAGTGTGCTTCCTGCTGAATGGCTTCCCATTGCTTTTGCAGCAATTCCAAATCTTCCATAATCGCTTCTTCGGGTTTGCCTTCTGCTTCTGTACGCACAAGCAAACCCATTCCCGCCGGTTTGACCAAAATTGCTAATGCCCGCAAGCGATTACGCTCACTTTCACTTTTAATCCGTCGGGATAAATTTACACCTCTACCATAAGGCATCAATACTACGTAGCGTCCGGGTAAAGTAATATTACCCGTTAGCCGCGGGCCTTTTGTCCCCGTTGGCTCTTTCATTACTTGCACCAAAACTTTCTGCTGTGGTGCTAGTAGTTCTGTAATTGCTGCTGCGGTACGCTTTAGCTTCAGTGGTCCTAAGTCGGTGACGTGAATAAAACCGTTGCGCTCTGGGTCGCCAATATTGACAAAAGCCGCATCTATCCCAGGCAATACGTTTTCTACTACTCCTAAGTAGATATCACCTATTTGGTGATGACCCGTAGCAACAACTAGTTCCTGTATTTGATCTTCAGAAAAGACAGCAGCAATTTGGTGCTGCTCCGCGATGATAATTTGTTTTGGCATTCAATTTCCTCAAAATTGGCAGCACCAATAGGTCTGGAGGTTTGTTATACCTTTGTTGCCCCTGCAACCCTCAAAAGGCGCTACTGATAATAAAAATCGCAAACCTGAGCTTCTAAATTAAATAGCTATTGGCGCTCTTAAGAGCATTTTTACGGCGGATTATTCCAGAACGGCTGCATGTTTAAGCAATTAAATCAACCATCCGTGGTTGATTTTTGATGCAATACCCTCAATAAAGAGAGTTCTGAATTAAAAGTTCTGAATCCTGAGTGAGTTTTTAACTCAGGAAGCTTTATTTGAGAGTAACCTACTGATGTCGTTAAGAAAAAGAAACTATTTCTATTTTCCATTCCCCGGATTTATCCTTAGGGTTATACTCAGCAACGCCAGCTGCTACCCTACTTTAAGCCGCGCTTTGCGCGTCTCGTGAACGTCTGCAAATTCGACCTAACCGACGGCAGTTGTTTAACCTACGGGAACGCCAAAGGCGAACAACTCTAGAAAAGTAGCTCACTAGCTCTTTGGCACTACTGGGGATTAAACATTCAGCAGCTGTTTAAAAAGCATGGATTTAGAGAATTAAGCGAGCCTGCTGTTAGTTACTGATTCACAAGGTAGCTATATAGAGAGTGTCTGTTCTTTAATCTGCCTCAGTTTGTCTGGGATAAAATCCTAGAATTTACACTCTAATATCTTTGCTTTCGCCCCCTGAACACCAGGGTAGTGAACCAGCTAATTCAATGCAGCGCCAGAAAATTTCTCTTCACCCCATTCTAACGCAACCTTGCTAAAAATCAATTCCAACGATATAGCCATGTTAGGACAACTACTAGCAAGCTGCCCTAAAGGGATTATACCCCTAAAATTAGCCGATTGCGGTGGATGTGCAGGAGTTGGAATTCTCCACTAGCCACCATCCCTAGCATAAACAGGATTTGTTCAGGACGCAATAGAAAACCATCTTGGCGATAGCTACCTACATAACGGATAACAGATATACATTCTGCAATACTTTTGTAGTTTTCTACTAATTCCAGTTCAAACAAGCGATCGCGCAGATTTATTAACTGGCTCTTGCCTGACTTTGTTGTATGCTCGTACCACAGTTCGTCTTTTGCTTTGATGGTATCAATCCATTCTTGCCATTGTATAGGTGTTACTTCTTCGAGTGCTGCTACGGTAATCAAATATTCTGCGGTTTCTAGCAGTTGAGTCGCTGCCGGAGTTTTTAAATCTATCTGTTCCACATCATATATAGGTATGTCTGTGGGCATTTCTCGAACCAACTGTTCTCGAAAAGTATCGACTGCCACTGGTACAGTTAACTCAAAATCTGCAATTTCACCACTACTAGTAGCTCCTAGAGCCAAAGCAGTTGCTACAGAAATTCGCGGCATTGGATGAAATCCACCAGTGAAAGCGATTGGTAAGCCTGCTCGCCGCACAACTCGGTCAAACAAACGGATTAAATCTAGGTGGCTTACCAAAGCCATATTACCCTGTTTCCCAAACCAAACTCGCAGTCTTTGTACCTTAGTTGTGTTGGGGACAAACTCGCCAGCGAACTTCGGAATAGCTGGTGATTCAATCACAACGTTATGGCCAAAATCGGTTCCACATACGCCACAGTGGGAACAACCTTCAAAAGAGCAATCGGGTACAATTGCAGCTTCTAAGGCGCGTTGCAAGTCTTCTTTGAGCCACTTTTTGTCAATCCCGGTATCAATATGATCCCAAGGCAGGGGAGTATCGAGGGAGTGGGGAGTTGGGAGTGGAGAGTTGGGAGTGGGGAGTTGGCTATTTTCTGCATCTTTCGATCTTTTCTGATCTTGTGCGTGAAACAAATTCCATTCGCCATTTTCTACTTGGCGGTATTTCCAGTCTAGATCGGCTTGAGCGATCGCAGACCCCCAAGCGCTAAAAGCCTGATCTAAATTTTCATACCAGGAATCCATACCCGCACCCAATTCCCAGGCACGCTGGACGACTTTGCCCAAATTGCGATCGCCTCGTCCCACAAAATCTTCCATTGCCGAAATGCGAACATCGGTAAAATTTACCTTCACTCCCTTTATTCGGCGGAATTCTTGCCGTAACAAGTTTTGTTTGCGTTTAAATTCAGTGGTAGAAACTGAGTGCCATTGGAATGGTGTATGGGGCTTAGGCGTAAAGTTAGAAATCGTCAGGTTAAAGTTAAGAGGTTTTCTGCCCTTGCCTCGACATTCTCGCTGTAGCCAGCTTACTGTTTCGGCAATGCCTAAAACGTCAGCATCTGTCTCACCCGGCAAGCCAATCATAAAATACAACTTGATTTTATCCCAGCCTTGCTCCCAAGCGGTTTTCACCCCCCGCAATAATTCTTCATTCGTCAAACCCTTATTTACGATGTCTCGCATCCGCTGAGTTCCAGCTTCTGGAGCAAAAGTCAGTCCACCTTGCCGCATACCCCCAAGGATATTGGCAATATTTTCATCAAATCTGTCTACCCGTTGGCTTGGTAGAGTCAGAGAAATATTTTCATTTTTTAAGCGATTTTTGATTTCCATCCCCACTGCTGGCAGAGACAAATAATCAGAACAACTCAGAGATAATAGGGAAAACTCATTGTAACCAGTTGCCCGCATCCCCTGTTCAATTGCTTCTACAACCTGATCGGGTTCTACATCCCGTGCTGGTCGAGTTAGCATTCCTGGTTGACAGAAGCGACAGCCACGAGTGCAACCACGCCTAATCTCAATGGTCAAGCGGTCATGCACCGTTTCCACGTATGGAACTAACCCAATGGAATACGCGGGTATGGGAGTTGCAACCCGTCGCAGAATTCGTTTTGGTACGTCTAGGCGACGAGGATGAACAGAGCCATCCTCTGCCATGTCGTAAAACTGAGGGACATATACACCTGGTATCTGTGCTAAGTCCAGTAACAGATGTTCTCGACTCAATCCTGCTTGTTTACCTTCTTCCAACACCAAGCCAATTTCTGGCAGCAGTTCTTCTCCATCTCCAAGGGCGATAAAGTCGAAGAAGTCGGCATAAGGTTCGGGATTGGATGTTGCTGTTTGCCCACCAGCAAAAATCAATGGAAACTGGGACTGGAGATTCGGAAATTCTCCCCCTGCAACGCCAGCTTTTTGCCGTTCTCGCCACGTCTTGGGAATTCCAGCCAAATCCAACATTTCTAGGATATTAGTTGCACCCAGTTCGTAACTGAGGCTAAAACCTAAAATGTCGAATTCTGTGAGCGATCGCTTTGACTCTACAGCAAACAATGGCGTATTAGTTTCGCGTAGTTTGGCTGCCAGGTCTTTTCCTGGGAGGTAGGCGCGATCGCACAATTGACGCGGTTGGGCATTCAAGATGTTATAGAGAATGATGTGCCCTAAATTGGATGCACCGACTTCATATACTTCTGGATAAGTTAATACCCAGCGTATTGCTGCCGTATCCCAAGGTTTGTGTACTGCTAAACGCTCATTACCCAGGTAACGCCCTGGTTTTAAAATATCCGATGTTATTAATTTTTCAACTGCAACAGCCACTGTGCTATCTTCTAGCTACCTTAATTACAGCTACTCAAACCCAACCTTAGCATTTAATTAGGTCTTCTAACCGAGTTTACCGTTGCAACTTATAACTCCTTTACATAAAGTCCAGTTCATACCCAAAACTTGGTGCTTTTATATAAAGTTATGTTGCACCCAACTCAACTTCACCATCCAATATTTCAAATACCCTATCGAGTTGCGTTAATTCAAAAATAATTCTAATTGACGGAGCAACAGCGCAGAGTCGGAAACCCCTTTCTAAACTAAGAGCCAGCTTGTGTATAGATAACAATGCCATCAACCCCGCGCTGTCTAACGATTCTACTGCTGCGAGGTCTACTACCAAGATGGAAATATCATTTTGTGCTAACGCTGTGGTCATATCTCGTTCAAATTCCAAGGCGTTTGTAGCATTCAAAAAGCCTTGGGGGCGAATCACTGCAATCTTCGGATAGTTAAGCACTGCCTGCATAGTTACATCCTATTGAGAATTATTAAAGCGTCAAGCTAAGAATTATTTGAACATAAACTCTATTTTGTTGCATCGCCCATATGTCTTACTTCTCTTTGCTGAATCTTTATTGCTTTAGTATCTCTGTTTAAAGATTGTCATAATTCCAAGTTAAAATGTTATTTTATATACTTTTTTTTTATGCTAGTTCAAAAACAATCAACTATAGACAGCCGTAGAAACGACAAATCATCAGTAAGTATGCTGAGAAAACTTGCATAGTCTATAGCTAAAGCTAATTTAGCCAAGTCTTAATGGTAAGTTAAATTTCTCACTTTAGCGTTGCTGATGGCATCCGACATCCTCATAGTGAATTATCTCTTTAACTAATTAAAATGTGATTTATATGACTTTTAGATCACTATTTATGCTTAGATAAATCGGGAATAATTGGTATCATATAAACTTAGGTTATTATTTATGAGAACTAAATACGCTATTCGTAAATTAGTAGAAAAAGCTCTTGACATTAAAAAATTAACTCCTGAGATAGAAAATGAAATCAACTTAGAATTGACGGAACTGGGTTACATTTCTGACGTTGATTACGAAGCTCTGGAATTATTAATGGCAGAGATGGATGCTGGTAGAATTCAGTTGGTTCCTAACTTGGGATATTCCTAATTGCTTAGGTATAGAGGTTTATTGCTTATATCAATTGAATTTGATTATGGCTGAAGCAATCAAAATTTCAAGTAGGGAAAACAAGTTTTAGTAAGAGGATATTTGAAAAGTATTTTTATTAACATCAAAGTTTCAGAAACATCTTCTCTACAAGGGAATGGGGAATGGGGAGT
>NZ_CAXTNE010000011.1:0-58770 GCF_964245445.1 uncultured Nostoc sp. | reverse complement strand
GGGGAAGAGGCAGAGGGGCAGGGAGCCGGGGGCAAGGGGAAAACTCTTCTCCCTTGCTCCCTGCTTCCCTGCCTCTTCATGGCACTGAATATTAACTTTGATTAAAGATGCTCTCAGAAAATGAAGCTGTTATTAAAGGTGTTGCAAACCAATAAATAGGGATAAGTTTAGCTATAAACTTGATTGTGCAAGGGTTTTGTAGATTCAAATCATTTTTGATCTACCCAGCATGTACTGTAGCTAGTAGCCGTTTATTTTAATGAAAACTTAAGATTTTTGACAGATTGGTTGGTCAGGAGCGATCGCACGTATTGTAGAAAATGACGAACTGCTATCTAGCTCTTGTCATCTCTACTCACGGAGTTTGTCTTAAATGGCTATTTTCACTAACTTTCTCCGCTCCCTACTGCTGACGATCATTTTTAGTTTTGTCGCTCCCATGTTATTTGTTGGCGGCGGATTATTCCTTTTACCCCTCATTGGTTACTTCTCCGGCTTACAAGAGTTAACTGAGGCGATCGCTACTCAGATTATGCATTTTCTCGCCACCTTTGGCAGTGGAACTCCCCTACGTGGATTATTTGTGATTAGTTTGACCTGTAGTTTCGTCGGCGCACTGTTTGATATGTACGTTTACTATCGGTGTCAAATTTTACGAATTGATTCATAAGCTCTAGAAATAGCTTCGTCAGATGCTCATGGGCTGTGCAAAATAAGGAAAAGTGATATTACCAAAAGTGAAACTACTATTGGTTTTAATCTAAACGGGGATTAGTTTTGCTCAATAAATTTTATTAATTAAATTGACTACCGGAGTTATTAATTAAATATTTATTAGTTATTAGTTATTAATTACTGACAACTAGTACAGGTGCGCGACCCTAGCAAAACAATCCTTAAAAAGTTAAAAACTTAGAATACCAAGGGTTGTAGGATTTTAATTCTGCAAAACAGCTAAAATAGTCTGTGCTAAATCATCATGCTGGACGCTAGACTAGAGTTTGGCGTTTTGTGTTATCTGCAATCTTTAAGGACTTGATTAGTATCCATTGAGAATATCAAATAAAACTCACTGCAAAATATAAAAATTTCCTTAAAATACTGATGCTCACAATGCCTGCTCATGTTTCTTAACAGAGCAAAAGAGGTCGTCTGACCGTTGGGCATCTTATATTGAATTTATTACGAGGTATGTTGACAGCTCATGATTTGGCCGTTTAAGCCCAAGTTTAGAAAACAAATTGCGCGGATTGAAATTACTGGTGCGATCGCCAGTGCTACTCGCAAACGCGTCTTAGAAGCCCTGAAAACTGTAGAAGAAAAAAAGTTTCCGGCATTATTGCTACGTATCGATAGCCCTGGCGGTACAGTCGGAGATTCTCAAGAAATCTACAGCGCTTTAAAGCGTCTGCGCGAAAAAATCAAAATCGTCGCTAGCTTTGGCAATATCTCGGCTTCTGGAGGAGTCTACATCGGTATGGGAGCCGAACACATCGTAGCCAACCCAGGTACAATTACGGGTAGTATTGGTGTGATCCTGCGTGGAAATAACTTGGAACGCTTGCTAGAAAAAATCGGTGTTTCCTTCCAGGTAATTAAGTCTGGCCCTTACAAGGACATATTGTCTTTCGACCGACAACTGACTCAACCAGAAGAAAATATCCTGCAAGAGTTGATTGACACAAGTTATCAGCAGTTTGTCCAAACGGTAGCTGATGGTCGTTCTTTAACAGTAGAAGCTGTGAAAAGTTTCGCTGATGGCCGGATTTTTACTGGACAGCAAGCCCTAGAGTTGGGTGTTGTAGATCGCCTGGGCACAGAAGAAGATGCGCGTCGCTGGACAGCAGAACTGATCGGCCTTGATCCAGAAAAAACTCTCTGCTATACCCTAGAAGAACGTAAACCTTTATTGAGTCGCCTTCTGCCAGGAAGCCGTCAAGTTTCATCAGGAATTCGATCTGGAATTGATTGGCTCGAATTTGAAATGTCTACTAGTGGTTTACCCTTGTGGTTATATCGACCCTAATATGAGTTAGGAGGAGCCAGTGCGGTCTTGGGGTTTCCCCAAGTGGAGCAACTGGCGTTTAGGAGTGAGGAGTTATGAGTTAAAAATCTTAACATCTCATTCTTAACTCTTAACATCTAACTTTTTTCTTTTAAGGAGGATTTGGGCGTGGAGTGGCAAATGCGGGCTATTCGCGGAGCAACAACCGTTTCAGAAAATACCGTTGAGGCAATGCGAGAGGTAGTGACGGAACTACTAGATGAACTAGAAAACCGGAATCAATTCCAGCCGAGGGACATGATTAGTGTGACTTTCTCAGTGACACGCGATTTGGATGCTATTTTTCCAGCTGCGATCGCTAGATCCCGTCCTGATTGGGATAATGTGGCCATGTTGGATGTGCAGCAAATGCACGTCGAAGGCAGCTTACAGCGCTGCATTCGGTTATTAATCCACGCCTATCTGCCAGCATCCGCCTCAATTCATCATACCTATTTACGCAACGCCGCTAGCTTGCGTCCCGACTGGAGTTTGCCCCAGTCTTTACAAACATCACAGCCAGCAGTGAAGTCAAAAGTGTAAATTATTTAAATAAATATATGTAATAAACAGCACAAAAATATCATTGTGTGCTGATGTGGCTGCTCAACCTACTGCTGGTGGGAAAATATTACTAATTTGTCGTAGTGATTTGAGGTAATTGGTTAGGTGATCGCGCCCAAAATCAGGATGTTGAGTTGTGAAGGGAGTTTGCAATGAATCATCAAAAACAACTCAGTGCAATGCTTGTTCCGTTCTACTTAGGGGAGCAACGAGATTCAAAAGGTCGCACAATTCAAGAGATGTGGACTTGGGATTTTGAAGAATTGGAGTGTGTCCATGATTACATTCAGTGGCTGTTCCCTTTACCTGAGCGAAGTGCATTCAATCGTGATGCACCCATTGTTGATGAGAAAGTAATTCAAGCATTTCAAAGCAACCCACACCTACGTCAAAATTTGCTGCACTCCTTCACTGTCATGCTTCAGTTTTATGGATTGCAACGCTACGAGAATAATGACGGAAAAATAGTTGTCAGCCAGTCAGAAGCTTATCCGAATCGTAAACGCGAATGGATCTGTATCTTTAACCACAATTATCTTCGCATCACCCGTATATTAAAGTGCTTAATGACATTTGGATTGGAGAATGAAGCCCAAGCGTTTTATGAATGCTTGCGGCAAATCTACCGTGAAAATAGCGATCGCATTGGAAGTGAAACATTTCAGTATTGGACAATTGCAGTCAAACCCAAGGCGAAAATGTAACAATCTCCTTGGATGTCGGCAGGATTGAAGTGGTTTGGTTTAGACTCAGAGCCTGATGCACTTTGAAGCTATCTGTAGGCGATCGTAACAACAGGGCGCGTCTTGGCTGCAAGTCCTAAATCGGCTAGCCACACTTCACCAGGTTTAGGGTTCATCAATCTAAATCCAATACTTCTTGTTCAACCACTTTAGAGCAAAGAATATCCAGAGCATCCTGGTCTGCCAGTTCAATAATCTCTGCAAGGCATTGTCGCACTTGTTGAGCAATGTTAGGTTGCCATTGACGTAGTTTTGTGTCGAGTTCTTGGACTAAAGCATCCATTTCAAGTTTCTTTCACTGTTGAGTTCCTGAAACCACTATCAAATTATTCGTTGTATTCGGTTGAATTTCTCCAGGACGTTCTGTTTGCATGAATTCATCAAACAGTTTGAAAAACTGCTCTAAGGCGGTATGTTCATCTTGGGAGAAAAATAGAATAATCTGATTCCAAGTCTGATTGGAATTCAGATTAAATCTTTGTTGAATCCAGGTTTGGAATTCTGAGAATTGCTGTTATTGAGGTGTTTGAGGAATTCCCATCTGGCGACTGGCAAAGCAGTAACCCGCAACAAAAGTGCGGAGATTTGATATGGAAGCTCGTCCCAAATACATAGCAGGACGTTTCCGTATGTTGCAGATTAGGTCATATAAATCAACCATCTGTCTCTCTTGCTTAAAATTCAATTTCGGTTAAATTCAATAAAATCAAACCTTCAATGTTTAAATTACTCAAAGACATCAGTGTTTTTCTCATTATCGTCTGTTTGCTATTTGCTTGTCATGCTTGGGCCCCGACCGAATTAAAACGCCCTCCCTTGAAAGTGATATTTGGATCTTTTGTTGGGGAGTATCCAGGCATCATTGCTAAAGAAAAAGGGTTCTTCAAAGCCCAAGGGGTAGATGTGGAACTAATTTATAAAGGACATATTCAATTGGAGCAAGCAAATTTCAGTGCGGGTAAGTATGATGGTACGACATCATCCTTGGGAAGTTTTATAATCTTGAGTGCCATAAATCCAGATATGCAAGGCGTGATCGTTATAGATGAATCAACAGGAGCAGATGTAGTAGTCGCCCAACCACAAATTAAAACCATCGCTGACTTGAAAGGGAAAAAGCTGGGTGCAAATCTAGGCGGTTTTAGCGAAGTTTTCGTGACTGAAATGTTGAAAACTGCTAACTTAACCAGCGATGATGTGAACTTGGTTAAATTAGAGGCTTCAGAAATTCCTCAACGCCTGAAAAATAATGCTATTCAAGCCGGACACACTTGGGAACCCCATCTTTCTAAAGCTATGAAATTAGGGAGACATATCCTATTTACCAGCAAAAAAACCCCTAGCTTGATTTTAGATATGATTGTCTTTCGCGGTGAGACAATCCGCGATCGCCCCGAAGAGATTCGTGCATTTGTGCGAGGATGGCTGCAAGCCGCGACCTACTGGAAAGCAAATGTTCAGGAAGGAAACGCTATCATCAGCAAAGCGTTAAAAATTCCTAGCAATACAATCTCTCTGGAGGGAGTAAACCTAACTGATTTAGGTGAAAATCAAAAATTCTTTCAATCTAGCAACCCTAAGTCTATCTACAAAACTGCCAAGATATATGCAGACTTTTTTATTCGCTCTGGAAACATGAATCGGATTCCTGAGCTAACAAGTTTGTTCAATTCTTCC
This sequence comes from uncultured Nostoc sp., assembly GCF_964245445.1. Taxonomy (GTDB): domain Bacteria; phylum Cyanobacteriota; class Cyanobacteriia; order Cyanobacteriales; family Nostocaceae; genus Nostoc. The sequence continues at coordinate 53,742 of NZ_CAXTNE010000011.1, read as the reverse complement.
TTCTTGAAGCCTCCCTCTTAGTTTAAAGCTATGCAGCACTATCTTTTGGGCAGTATCCGTACAAAGTTGATCACCTGGTTTCTCATTGTTGCTTTGGTTCCGTTGCTGTTATTGGCATTTATCAACAAACAGACAACTGAAAAAGCACTAACTGACAACGCGAAACAAGCCCTATCTGCGGCGGCTAACGAAACTGCTAACAGAATAGATGCGTTTATTGATGGAAATCTCAATGCCGTGCGCGTAGAGGCGATTTTACCAGGTTTGGCACGCTACCTCAGCCTCACTCCAAAACAGCGAGATGACAGCCCCGAGATGCAATTGGCGACAGAAACATTAATTCGTCTTAGTCGCAAAGATATGCTCAATGTTCTCTCATACGCTTTGCTCGACTTAAACGGGAAAAATGTATTAGATACAAATACAGCGAACATTGGCAAAGATGAATCAGTTCAAGATTATTTTAAAGAACCGCTAAAAACTGGGTTGTCTTTTGTTTCTAGCATGAAGCGATCGCCAACAATTTCTGACCTTGTTACCCTCTGTTTTAGCAGTCCGGTTCGCAATGCCAAGGGAGATATATTGGGTGTATTGCGTGTTTCATACAATGCTACTGTTGTCGAGCAGTTAGTAACTCGACAAACGGAACGGGCTGGGACAAAATCATTTGCTATTCTTTTAGATGAAAATAATATTGATTTGGCACCTCTGCCTGACGATGTTGTAACTCAACTGCAACCGGAAGGGCGTTTGTCTAATTATCCTGTCAAAGAATTGGCAACTAATGAGTCAAAACTTAAGCAAGCATTGGATAATAAACAATCGTATTTAATTGCATCTTTGTCAGCAAGAGGTAATCAAGTTAATCTGATTGCGATCACTCGTTTAAAAAAATATAAACTTTGGTCTGTGTTGTTTGCACAGCCCCTTGCTGTTGCCCTAGCACCTTTACAAAAGCAAATTCGTGACGCAATCTTTCTATTTGCAATTATTGGTTCAGTAGTGACAATCATCGCTTTTGCTATTGGGCAACTGCTAACCCAGCCAATAATTTACCTTACCAATATAGTTTTCCAGTTTACCGTAGGTAACTTAGATATCCGCGCCAAAGTTAGCTCAAAAGACGAAATAGGTCAACTGGCAAAATCGTTTAACAATATGGCACTTCAGTTACAAACATCTTTTGAAACTTTAGAACAACGGGTACAGGAGAGAACAGCAGAGTTAGTAATTGCTAAACAAAAAGCAGAAGATGCAAATCAGAAACTAGAAAAACTGGTAAATCTAGATGGTTTGACTCAGGTGGCTAACCGTCGCTGCTTCGATGGACGACTGGAAGCAGAATGGCAACGCCTTGCACGAGAACAACAACCCCTTTCACTGATTTTATTCGACGTTGATAAATTCAAATTTTACAACGATTACTATGGTCATCTTGAAGGCGATGATTGTCTAATCAGAATAGCGCAAACAGTGCAACAGACAGTTTATCGTCCTGCTGATCTCGTGGCGCGTTACGGTGGAGAAGAATTTTCGGTACTCCTCCCCAATACTGACTTAGCGGGATCAATCAAAGTAGCACAAAATATTCAACAAGCAATCCACGATCAGGCTATTCCCCATGCACGGTCTGATGTCAAGGATATCATTACCCTTAGTTTGGGTATTACTTGTATCATACCCACTTACGACATCAAGCCAGATACACTCATCGCTTCAGCCGATAAAGCACTGTACAATGCTAAACAAAAGGGGCGCGATCGCTATTGTACGTTTGGCTGATTTACTTCCATTAAATATATGCTGAGATTTCCGAGACGACGAGAGTTAGGATCAGAAGGTAGTCTGTAGCTGACAAGCTAACTATATGACATCCACATCCCGTGTTGTTCATAGCGACCCCGATACATCGGGGGGAACCCTTGTTTTTATTGGTATTCGTGTGCCGATAAAAACCTTGCTCGATTATCTCGAAGCGGGTGACTCACTGAATGAGTTTTTAGATCACTTTCCCAGTAGTCAGCCGTGAGCAAGCGATGTCTACGACGGGCTACGCCTACGCCACTCTCGAATTAGCGAAGGAAATGCTAACTAACCTATGCGAATTCTGCTTGATGAGTGTGTTCCACGACCCTAAAGGCGTGAACTCACTGATTATGAGGTACGCGCAGTTGTAGAGATGGGATGGTCAGGCAAAAAGAATGGCGAACTGTTGCAACTGATGATCCAGGAGAGTTTCACGATTATCCTCACAACAGACCAAAACTTACGATATCAGCAAAACTTGCAACAGGCTGGAGTTGCGGTCGTTGTTCTAGTAGCATCTAGTAATCGCCTACCTGATTTACTTCCATTGATACCCAGTGTTCGCACTGTCGTAGACACGATCGCGATCACTCCGGGTGTAGTTGTTGAAATCGGAGATTTTTAAGGCGATCGCTTTATACAACAACTCTATTCTTTTTGATGATGAAACCGAATTCCTAGAAAGATGTCATAAACAAACTCAAAAAAGTCTTTTTTCTGCAACAATCCTGAAGTTTGATAACATCCTTTTTCATCTAACAGAGGCTTCATCACATAGTACGCAGGTTGATAATTATACCAAGGAATAGAAGGCCACAAATGATGAATTAAGTGGTAATTCTGTCCCATAATTAGAATATTGAGAACTTGGTTAGGGTAGACGCGAGCATTTTTCCAGCGATCGCGCTCCGCAAAAGGACGATGCGGTAAATAATCAAAAAATAATCCCAGTGCTATCCCCACTACAAAAGCTGGTATAAACCAAAAATTCAGAATGTAACCCAAAAAGTGGTATTGCACTGATATATAAACAATTACACCGACAATTAAGCGGCTGATGAACCATTCCAATAGCTCATATTTCCGCCACAGTCGCCGTTGAAAGAAAAACACCTCATGGTACAAAAACCGCACCGCAATCAACCATAGTGGGCCACCCGTAGAGACATAATGATCTGGGTCGTCTTCGGGATGATTTACATGTCCATGATGCTGTAAATGTACCCGCGTAAACACTGGAAAAGCAAAAGCTAGCATCAATGCACTGCCATGCCCTAACATCGCATTCATCACCCGGTTGCGATGGGCAGATTGGTGACAAGCATCATGAATTACCGTCCCAGCACAATGCAAAGCAATAGTGTTAACGCTAAAGCATAACCAGTGCGGCCATTCCCAAAGCCAGTAACCAAAGTTAGATAACACCAGCATTGCTACAGCTACCAAAAAAAGCAGTAGCGTGGGATTAAAATCACCAGGAGGCGCTAAAAATTCCTTTGGCGGGATTGTCAGTGGCTTTTGTGCCTCCGATGCGATCATCTCTAACATTGACTCCTTCTTAATCAAACATTACAAATATACGATAAAGATTAGAAAAGAATAAAATTTTGTAAAGTTTTGTATAGGAATATTTATTCATAGCTTTGCATATCAGTAGATGAATAACGCTATGATTCCAGACGAAGACTAGTCTTTACTGATAAGCGGGGTATGACAATTGGCAAGAAGTTGATGGGATAAACACCTTCGTTGGGAGGATGGACACAAGATTGATGTACTATATCTAGTCTATCCCACAGCCTCCACTCTCCCATAAGCCCTCTCTAACTGCTTATATCTATTGATATAGCAGTGACTGAAAAGGAGATGCCATTTAAGTTACGATGACTTCCCAGATAGCTCCCTAACTTCAGCCCCTATGCAATTAAGAGATTCTCTACGCCGGACAAAAATTGTCGCTACTATTGGCCCCGCCACTAGCAGTCCTGAAATGCTTAAGGCAATTATTGAAGCGGGAGCCACGACGCTGCGGCTAAACTTCTCCCACGGAACTCATGCCGACCATCAGCGTAGTATTCGCTTAATTCGGCAAACCGCCTTTGAACTAAATCAGCCAGTGGCTATTCTCCAAGACTTGCAGGGCCCAAAAATTCGCTTGGGTAAGTTTGACAACGGGTCTATAGTTTTAGCAAAAGGCGATCGCTTCACCTTGACAAATCGTCCTGTTATAGGTACGCAAGAAATTAGTTGCGTTACCTACGATTATTTAGCCGAAGAAGTCCCTGTTGGCGCAAAAATCCTGCTTGATGATGGACGAGTAGAAATGGTTGTGCAGGAGATTAACCGGGACAAAGGTGATTTGCATTGTCGGATCACCGTGCCTGGTAAACTTTCTAACAACAAAGGCGTAAACTTTCCCGGCGTTTACCTGTCAATTAAGGCAATGACCGACAAAGACCGAGAGGATCTGATGTTTGGTCTAGATCAAGGTGTAGATTGGGTGGCACTTTCCTTTGTTCGCAATCCGCAGGACATGATCGAAATTAAAGAACTCATTTCCAGTACAGGCAAGCAAGTGCCAGTGATTGCCAAAATTGAAAAGCACGAAGCCATTGAACAAATGGAGGCGGTTCTGGCTTTGTGTGATGGCGTAATGGTTGCCAGAGGTGACTTAGGAGTGGAATTGCCAGCAGAGGATGTTCCGGTACTCCAAAAGCGGCTAATTGCTACAGCAAATCGCTTGGGGATTCCCATCATCACCGCCACCCAGATGTTAGACAGCATGGTGAGCAATCCCCGTCCCACTCGCGCTGAAGTATCGGATGTGGCTAATGCGATTTTGGACGGTACGGACGCGGTAATGCTCTCCAATGAAACTGCTGTGGGTAACTTCCCTGTAGAAGCAGTAGCGACGATGGCACGAATTGCCGAACGTATGGAGCAGGAAGAAGCCCAACACTTAAACTTACGTTCTTCGAGAGATGCCCGACGCTCCATTCCCAATGCTATTAGTCAAGCTGTGGGTCAAATTGCCGAACAACTAGGCGCAGCAGCAATCATGACCCTAACGCAAACGGGGGCAACAGCTCGCAATGTTTCTAAATTCCGCCCCCATACACCGATTTTGGCAGTGACACCCCATGTGAATGTGGCGCGACAGCTACAAATGGTGTGGGGAGTAAAACCCCTGTTGGTGCTAGGATTACCTTCCACAGGTCAGACATTTCAAGCTGCGATCAACGTGGCTCAGGAACTGAAGTTACTATCTGAGGGAGATTTAGTAGTAATGACGGCTGGCACACTCCAGGGAATTTCCGGCTCCACAGATTTGATTAAGGTTGAGGTGGTGACGGCAATACTAGGTCACGGAATTGGACTGGGACAAGGTTCAGTGAGTGGTCGCGCACGGGTCGCTAATACTGGTATGGATGTTAGTAACTTTAATCCTGGAGACATATTAGTTGCACCCCGCACTAGTGCCGATTTTGTCGAGGCAATTCGTAAAGCTGCCGGGATTATTACTGAAGAGGAAAGTCTTACAAGTCACGCAGCAGTAATTGGCTTACGTCTAGGTGTGCCAGTGATTGTCGGTGTGAAGCACGCAACGCAGGCAATTCGGGATGGGGCGATTATAACCCTGGATCTGCAACGGGGTTTGATTTATTCTGGGGCAGTGAGAACGGCTTAGGGCTGGGGACTGGGGACTAAGGAATAGGGAATGGGAAGATACAAGGAAGAAACTTATTCAATAATTCTCCCTTGTCCCCCTTTTCTCCACTTCCTACTCCCCAATCCCTTTATCAAATAGTTGCGATCGCTACCCCAAGCCATCCAGCAAAGTTTTGCTCTTGTGTGGAGTTAGGATGCTCAACAGGCTTTACCTGATAGCGACTGGGATGTGGTGAGGCGAGGATGATGGAATAAGTACGGAGTTCGTCTTGGTGGAAAACGGTGACTTGAATGGTATTGTTTGGTTGGTAATCTTTGAGGCGATCGCTTAAGCCATTCCCCGTTACCTTAATCCCATCAATTGCTAGTAATTCATCACCTGCATCAATTCCCCCTGTTTGTGCAGGTGAACCAGTCTCCACAAATTTAATTATCTCCCGCCCATTCTCTGTATTTATTCTCACACCCAAGTAAGGTTCTTCCTGCTCATCAGCTACCAACTGCAAGCCAAAGGGTTCTAAATACTGATTCAAAGGCAAATCGTCAGTGCCATCAATGTAGCGTTTAAAGAAATCAGTCAAATCGATTCCGGCGACAGATTCTATAGCTTCCTGCAACTGTTCTGGGGTATAGCCAATTTCATCTTTCCCAAATTGCTGCCACATTTTCAGCATCACATCATCAAAGGAGCGCTGATTGTCGTGAGTAGAGCGAATCAGTAAATCCAGCAACAACGATACCATTTCTCCCTTTAAATAGTAGGAGATTTGGGAATTACCGCTATTGGCATCCGGGCGATAGAGTTTTATCCAGGCATCAAAACTCGACTCAGAAACGGGTTGTATCTTGCGCCCCGGTGTCATTTCATATCTGGTAATTTCTTTGCCCAAATTATTCAAATACGATTGAACGTCATAAATTCCTGCCCGCAAAGGAATTAACAAGTCATAGTAACTAGTAGTGCCTTCACAAAACCATAATGATGATGTGTAATTTTCTTGGTCGTAATCAAAAACCTCTAATGCTTTTGGGCGAATTCGCTTGACATTCCACAAGTGAAAGAACTCGTGCGCTACCAATTGGATAAAGCGATTGTACTTATCTTGAGCGCGAAATCCAAAACGCTGGTAAATTAAGGAGCAAGAGTTTTTATGCTCCAAACCGCCAAAAGCTTGGCTAAACAAATGTAGTACAAACACGTATCGTTCATAGGGCAAACCGCCGAACATCTGTGCTTCTACCTGAATAACTTTTTGAATATCAGCAATCATCTGCTGGGCTTGGAGATTTCCTTGCCCCCAGATTGCCAGTTCATGGGGTTTTCCCAAAACCTCAAAATTATACAATTGGTGGCGACCAATCTCAAAGGGAGTATCAACAAGAGTATCAAAATCGCCAGCCAAAAAAGTATTTTTTTCCTCAACAACCGATGGCAAGGCAGTAGTTACCTGCCATTCCGGGCGTGGTGGTACGATAGTGACGCGAATGGGTTGCTTCTCCCAGCCCGTTATTCTAAAAAATAGTGCCGCACCGTTAAAATAACCGTGGGTAGCATCTAAGTGATTTGTCCGTACCGATAGCTCATTCGCAAAAATGCGGTAACGTACAGTTAATTCTGAAACAGCCTTTTTGTCTACCTGCCAGTGATTTTTACTGATCTTCCGCCAAGGTAAAGGCTTACCCTCTGCAAAAGCCCCAAAATCCTGTAAATTCTTGGCGTATTCGCGGACTAAGTAGGAACCAGGTGTCCACACCGGTAGTTTTAAATCGAGAATCGGCGAGTGGTAATCCACAAGGCGTAAAGTCACCTCAAACAGATGGGTTTCTGGTTGGGACATTGCCACCAGGTAATGAATCGTTGGCCTGGTTTCCTGGAAGTGGGTATTGGGACGAGTTGCTGTTGCTTCAGTCATCTTGTGTGCTGAGTTAATACTCAATGGTTAATGGGATTGGTGATTTCTCCTATCATGACAAATTCGCCTTTTAACTTTTGACTTCAAATCGAGACGGCGCTAATTTGCTGCGGTTGGTAGTCAGAACCAAGTTTGTTGGCACAAAACCCAGTATCCCGTACTTGATTTGGTTCAATTGTTTTTCCCCAGTCCAAAGGAGCCACTACATACTGTATAGCTCCTTGCTGTTTAAAATCTGCGTTCCAAAAGTTATTAATCTTAGCTTGATTCATGTTAAATGCCAGTTGCCAGTTGTTAACCTTGGTATTACCCTGATTTGTAATTTTGAAACTGACACAAAATCCAGTTTCCCAGTTGGAATTGATGTCATTAGTGACTTTTAGTTGAACAGTACTAGTAATAGATGGGGATACAGAAGGATTAGGAGTTGGGGAAACAGGAGGATTACTCGATTGATCTGGCGGTTGAACTTGTACAGGTGGGAGCAGTTGGGAGAGTAATTGCTGCTTGGGTAGATCAACACTTTGCCAATCAGCTAATAAAATTCCGCCTGTATCACTACTATCAGGATTCCAACTCCAGTAAGTAAAACTCAAGTTATTTTTTTGAATGTATTTTACCAACTCATTTTGCCAAATACCTTCTTTGGAATTTAAGTCTACTTGCCGTCCTCCAAACTCTCCAATCAAGATGGGAGCAATATTCTGACTAGTGATATAGTTAAATCCTATTTGCCAGCGAGAAATCAGATTCTTTGGAAAGTTAGAGGCAGAAAAGTGGGGCTGATTATACACCCCAGCGCCGTACTCATGAGGAGAATAGACTAGCTTATGAGAACGAGATAAACGTACTGGGAAGCGTTTCACACCTTCTAAATTTCCACCATGCCAATGCTGTGGCAGTTTTTGACCAGGGACATTCTTTTCCACTCCTTCAACGACAATTAGCCAATTAGGATTAACGCTAAGAATGGCATTACCTGCACGTTCTGCTGCTAATCGCCAGTCAGTACTTATATTGTTATCACCCCAGCTAGCTTTCCCGTGGGGTTCATTTTTTAAGTCTGCGCCAATAACGTTAGTTTGATTCTTGTATCGGATTGCTAACATTGTCCAAGTATCGATCCAGTCTGCTTCGCTAAAGCCGTCTCCATACCACAATTCTGGAATTTGCTGATCGTTGAGGCGGTGGCTGTCGAGCAGGATTAGCAATCCTTGACGTTCCGCTTCCTGAATAATTAAGTCCATTACCTCCAAGGGGGTTTTCCCTTGAAGTTCTATGTTGCTACCAATTGTATAGTCAACGCCACTTACATTAAACGATCGCAATCCTGCCACAGAATAAGGTAACCGGATGACGTTATATCCTAAGTTTTTAATCTGTGCCAGCATTTCTTTATAATCTCGTTGCCATAAACCGTGAGGGGCGTGCGTATCAGTTTCCATCCCAAACCAATTAACACCTCTGAGCAGTACGACCTTGCCTTTTGCATCAACAATTGTTCTACCACTCGTTGAAAATGGTGGCTGTGTTGGCATCATAGCCCTAACAGCATCTAGCTGAATACTAGCAGGTGTCTTTGTCAAGATAATTATTAGAAATACTATTAGACTTAGGGAAAACATCAGTAATTGCTTATGTAATCTCACTGTTCTTGATTTATTTTTATCGATAACTTGCATACTATTATTACTTTTCTGGTAGGACAATATCTAAGTTGAATCAGCAAAAATATATGATACTTTTTACAAGTAAAGGAATTTTACAGCATCTTTAGCTAAAAAGTATTTTTGGAAATGTGATTGTTAGGCGAGGATAAATATTTGTACTCTAATTACAATGCATTTATTTGACTGTTCTTTGTATTACTTAATTAACTTTCCATGCATCTGGACATCCTAGTAATCTTAGAGCAATACTTAGCTACTTTTGTTTCTGTATCCGTAAAAATTGGATAGTGGAAGTCAAGAACGCTAAATCTTAGCCTGATAATACGTATAAACTTTTATCTATTTGCATTTCCCTTTAGATAATTTACGATAGTTGCTTAATTTACAAAAAATTTACGTAATTTACTGAGTTCTTCATGAGTTTTCTATTGAACATATCTCGTATAGAGAATAATTTAGATACTAAGGCAGTACACATATTGAGTAACCGTGAAAACTCTATACAAGCTAGATGTTATAAACGGTAATTATATCTGCTGCAATCTACTCATAGTCTTTTATTTTACAAAAGCTTTCTGAATATGACACTTTCTGCACTGCAAAAATTTTTACTACCACCTGCGATCGCTTCTCTAAGTGTATTTTCTTTAATGTCTTTTCCCCTTGCGACACTAGGCGATAAACAAATTGCTATCAAATTTCAGGAAGAACCTATTTTTTATGGCAAACTTAGAGATATTGCTATTCCTTACGTAGTTTTTGCAACAGCACTTAGTATAGGGTCTGGAATTTCAGCACTTGCTTTCTGTGGTTGGCGAAATTCTTCTTCCAAATCAGCGAAAATTCAGCAAGAATTATCTAATCTAGAGCAACACTTACAGCAAAAAGAGACATTACTAAAAGAATGGCAAGTTTCCGAGCCTCGACTGCAAATTTCTGGATTGAGCGCTTTTTTAGATGACGAGGTACCTTTTGACCAAGCTCTCATCTCAAAAAACTCTGCAATAAATGCATCTCAACCTATTAGAGCGCAAGCCCAGACGCCAGTGGACGCACAACCAGTAAATCTTGTACCAAAGGTTGCAACTCAAAAAAATACCACTACCACTATGAGGGATATTGCTGCTACTTCTGCGTTTGCATCTGCCCAAACTTTCCTTGGCTATGCTCAAGAAAATCCCAATAGTATGAAAGAAATTACTGCTGGTGAAGTGAATCAAACAGCAATTATGCCATCAGAATTTGAAGAATTGCAAAAACAAATTAAAGAGATGATGCTACAGATGCAAGCAATGCAAGAGAATTTGCAACTAACGTCTCAAGCAACAAATACTGAGGTAGAACCCCCAGCTAAATTTCAGATTTACTATAATACCGTCCTTTAAAATATACTCAAATCAATGCCCACTGAATTGGTGGTTATTGGGTAATTAATATCTGAATGCCAGCGCTCATATTGAGGCTGGTATTCCAGTTTTTACCTATCAAAAAGAGAGCAATATAAGGCTAGATTACCCGTAAATAAATTAAAAGCCGAAGCTTAAATAAAATTAAGAAAGCATTAGATTTAAATGCAATTACCGTAGTAATAAATTCTGGATAATTTAACTTATTTACTACTTGCTTAATTCTGAAAGTGACAGAAGATATTCATGAGCGATCGCCCACTATGAATGAAAGAAACCATTCTGTTTTCTTAGGAGAGAGTTATAGCTTTTCCTAATCAAATAAGGTACATAAGAGCAAGCTCCTCGCTTGCTCTTAAAGGGTTGGGGGTGGGGTTCAGTACCTACTTAAATGAGAACCGCTATCATTATCACCTGAGAAACTCTGAAGAAGTTAGATAGGCGTTCGTCTGCCTATCTTTAGTCGGTGGAGGTAAGGTACTTTTAGAAGCTGTGGATTGCGGCGGGATTTGATATCGGTTTCCCCAACCACCATTCAAGTCTTCTGGTTGCGGACGAGGTGGTATTGTTTTTCCCGTAGGTAAGGGTACTGTTAAAGTTTGGCTAACTTGTAAGTATTTTTCACCTTCATTAGTAAAGCGAATCAAGTTGCTTTCAAGCTTTTCAAGCTGTTGATTTTCTAACTTCAACTTTTGAGAGTTTTGATTATCTGGCTGTTCCGACTCAGTAGCAGGATCGAAAATAGCTACAAATGTAACGCCACCTTCTGGAAATAGTCGTATTTGTGCTGGATTTGCTTGCCAGACTTCTTGGAAACTACCATCGGGTGAAACTTGCCACAGATTCAGCGCAGCCTCCCATTTTCCCTGTTTCACTTCGACAATTTGACGAGCCAAAATTGAACGGTTAATACTCGTGTCTGAATTCAGTAAAGCTTCTGTTTGTCCTGATACTGGACGCAAATAACGCACAGCAGCCACTGTAATCTTGCTAGATTCGGGCAGATTGGTACTACCGACGATATTGTATATACCTTTACTTGATATAGGTTGTACATCTCCGATTTTCATCTCCACCTTTTCTTGTGCTTTTTGAACACAGCCATAATTAGCAGCTAAAAGCATTAGGCAAGTGCCTATCTGGAGATTAGTAGGATACAAAGCTTTAAATTTAGCGATAAAAGTGTTTAAATTAAGGTTTTGCATGATAATAGGCAAATTATTTAGTTTGTTTGCAAATAGCTCAAGTTTTTACTTATTATGCCCAAATTATTTTTGAAAGTAACAAGTTTTATCGACTCTTAATCAATTGTTTGAAAATTAAAAATTTTATTCAATCTAGTGGTTAATACCCATTTACTTTGCTAAAGTAGCGACATTAAATAACCTAAATATGTAGTTGTTACTCAACTAGGCTGATGAGGCAAACAGTACTCGATTGTTATAAATTTACTTTTCCAAGCCAGTACCACAAGGTTTATCCACTGCTTTGTACTGTCGTCGTCTCGATTTGCTGGGTACTGGCAGTGAGCGAAAAATCTTCAGCTCAAGTCAATCCATCTCAGCTAAAGACTACTGACTACCAATTGGGTTTAGTAGAACCGCTACCAGTGCCTAAATTACCCGTCAATAAGGGTCAATCTCAGCCAGGGTCACAAACATTGCCTCCTCCACGCGTAACCACTGGTGTAGCAGTTGCACCGATCGCTAATCCAGTGTTGAAAGTTGTGGAACCCAAACCAGTCAACGATCTCCAACAAATGGAGAATGTCTTCATCCAGCAGCAGGTAACTGGAAAAGCCTCAGCAGCACATAGTTCTGTTGCACCACGAGTGGCAACAGGTGGAGATACTTCTAACCTAAATTTAGGATTGCAAGGACAGATGAACGGCTCCAAGCCACCAAGTAGTTCAGCTCCCCTGCCACCACTCGCCAACTTCCCTGATACACCACAATCAACTGCACCAGTAGCACCAACTTTTAATCAACTACTCAGTTCTCAAACGGCTCCCCTGTCGCCAGTTCCCAACTCGGCTGCAACGCAAGAATTCACTGCACCAGGAGTAGCACCAACTTTTAATCAACTACTCAGTTCTCAAACAGCCCCTCTGCCACCACTTCCCAACTTGCCTGCAACCCCAGAATCAACTGCATCAGGAGCAGCACCAACTTTTAATCAACAATTATTTAATTCACAGACAACACCATCAGTCCTTGATACGACTCCGACTCCAAGCACAGCAGTCCCAGTTACCCCGTCGATAACTACTCAACAACGCCGCCAGCTGCCTAGCAGTAGTTTAAGGGAACCCTCTTTACGATTCCAAGGAGTTTATATTAACCAAGGTGGCGACACCTCAGCGCGGGCGAGAGTCACGGGAGTCTACCCACTGTCTCCTCAAACTTTGGTTGGGGCAACCTTGGATTTAACAAGCCAAGGCAGCAACCGTAACTTCGATGACTCCCGAAACGATGGTTTGAACGTCAACGAGCTTTATTTGGCGACTTCATTAGCAGGAGTACCTAATTTGCGGTTTGTGATCGGTCAAATAGATTTAACGTCTTATTTTGATCGCAACAGCTTTGCTAAAGATGGAGCCAGTCAATTTTTTAATCCGGTGTTTCAAACTAACCCCGCACTGGCGGCAACAGGGATTAGTTCCCGCACTGGTTTGTTAACCGATTGGAGTATCACCGACAATATTGAAGCCAAAGCAGCAGTCTTTTCATCAGCAGATAAAATCGGTGACTTTTCTTTAGATGGATTTGCTGGCGAAATCGGCATCCGTTACGGCAATGCAATTATTCGTGGTACTTATGCCAGCGATCGCGACGCTGGTGTTAATGATAGCTTCCTTGAAAGCTATAGCATTGCCAGAGGTAACAATCAATTTGGCACTGATAAAAACGATCGCGAAGAAGCATACGGTCTCAACGCCGAAGTCTTTATTCCCAATCTTAAATTAGGTTTATTTGGGCGCTATGGTCACTACGAAAACCGCACTTTAGGAGAGGGTGCAAATACTTACGTATTGGGAGCTAGTTTTGTGGATCTGTTTACCCCAGATGACCGGGTAGGAATAGCTTATGGACGCGCGCTCTCTAACGATCAGCTACGTCGTGGAAATAGTCCCGATGTATTAGAAATGTTCTACGATTTTAAATTTCTTGACAATCTACGGCTAGGCTTTTCGGTTCAAGCGCGTGATGATTTCTCTGAAACAGTCTTCGGTATCAGGGTGAAATCAGAATTTGGTATCACTCCCAGAGGGAGAATTACTCAATGAGTCAAAACAATATAGATAAAAGGCCAAAGGGAAAAGCTAAAAAAATTAAATATCGTTCTCTTTTTACTTGTTCATTTTTCCTTTTTACTTACTTGCTAACTGTGCCACCTTTGAGCAGCATTGCCCTTGCTCAAGCACAGAGCTTATCAACATCGGCACAAAAGGGTTTTGTATTCTTAAAAAAAGGCTTGATTAATGATGCGATCGCAGCCTTCCAGCAAGCCCTCAAAACTCAACCCCAATCTTCACAAGTTAGGTTAGGATTAGCGATCGCTTATCGCAAAGCCGGACGTATTCCCGAAGCTTGGAGTGCTTATCAACAAGTACTGGCGGCAGACTCCAACAATCAACTAGCTTTAAAGACAGTTGGTATATTAGCTACTTATCGTCCTGAGTGGAACTTAAAAGGAATTGAGACTCTGACAACTTTATTAGAGTTAAATCCTAACGATTCAGAAGCTCGTCATTACCGTGCTCTACTCTACTCTTATCAAGGGCGATTAAACGAGTCCCTGGCAGACTACCAAATCGTGCTGAACAACAACCCCACGCCAAAGGCAGTCGTTGATGCAGCTCAAACTTATAGTTACAGTGGGGATTTTCCTAAAGCACTGGAGTTGTTTAACCGCTACCGCACCATCGGCAAAGCCATTACAGATTATGCAGCACTAGCCTATGGTCGCACCTTACGAGAAACAGGCAATCCTGGAGGGGCAGTAGAGGTATTAGAAGCGCAGTTGCAGCGCTCTAATAAACTTAACGAGATGGGGTTTGAAACCCGTAAAGAACTAGCTGTAGCATACCTTGCCAATCAACAACAAGCCCAAGCGCTGGCGGTTTTAGATGTATTACAGGGAAGGCCAGATGCGATTTTGCCCTTAGCGCGATCGCTCAATGAAATTCGCAAGTACACCAATAACCCCACTCTCACCCAGCAAGTTTTCAATCTCTACCGTCAAGCACTGCAAACCGATCCCAACCCTTCCCCCAAACTACTGCGCGAAGTCGCTGATGTCTTTACTGGGTTCCCCGAAGGACGACAAACAGCACTGCAACTGTATCAACGGGTGGCGTTAGAATTTCCCAACGATCAAAGTCTGGTGGTGCAGCAATTAGCTTTGGAAAATCAGCTAGGTTTGCTCGGTAAAAATGACTTGAAACAGCGTTTGGCTACTGCAATACAATCAGCACCAAGCGATCGCGTCCAGTTGCAACAGCTAGCTAATGCTTTAGTGAACATTGATGTTCCCGACCCAGAATTTTTACCTGTGTACCAAAATCTTTTACAAATGGGGGTTAACGTACCATTTTTGAATTTCCGGGTGGCGCAAATGTATGTGCAGCGCCAAGAGTTGAATGGTGCAAGGCAAGCTTTGGCAGCTTACACAGCTACCCCCGCAGGTGCTAAAGACCTCGCACCCCAATTACTAGCAGCAGAAATTGAGCGTCGTGAGGGTAATCTCGAAGCTAGCGCTCAACGTTACCAAGCTGTGATTGCTAGCAAGCCAAATAATAGCGATATTATTGATGCTGCTTTGGGCGGACTGGCTGGAGTGCGACTGCAACAAAAGCGTTTTGATGAGGCTGTGACAGTTTATGACCAATTGATAGCTCGCAATCCTCAAAATTTGTCGATTCAACTAGGGCGTGCTAGTATCGCCTATCAAGCCAAGCGGATCTCGCAACCAGAAGCAGAGGCAGTTCTCAACAATTGGTTAGCTACACAACCTGCAACCAATACTCCTCCAGAACTCTACAGTTTGATAGGAGCGCTGCCTACTGATCCGCAAAAAGAAGCTTTATATAGTTATCTGGTAGAAACTGACCCTAATTCTATACCACTACAACTGCGCCTATTACAGGTGATAGCAAAACGCAATCCTGCCCAAGCACAAGCGCGGATGAAGCAGTTGATTGCCCGTATTCCCAACACTTCTGACTCATACCAGTTGCAGGCAGAGTTGGCTCGATCTGTAGGTGATCTGAATTTGGCTAGCAGTACCTATCAGAATATTCTGGCGCAGCAACCAGATAACATCGATGCCTTAGCGGCTTTAGGCGGAATTCGCTTTGAACAGCGCCGCTTTGAATCGGCACAGGAGATTTATGCTCAAGTGTTGGCACAAAAACCGGAAGACAAAGGCACACGCCGCGCCCTTGCTGGATTGAATGCAATTTTAGATCAGCCTTTGACAGCACTGGCACAGCTAGAACAACTGCAATTAGAAGCAGCCGCAGAAGGAGGAAACGATAGCGATGCATCTCGGCAAATACAGCAAATCCAAACAGACTTTCTGCTACGACGAGGATTTCAACCCCCTTGGGAAGATTATCAACGTCGAAACAGAAATTAGCGATCGCTTAAATCTTTTACAAATCAAACTGTTCTTAGGATGTGGCACTTCCCAAAAGTGGCAGCTATTGCCTGCCTGATTGGTTTATCTGCCTGTGTCTCTAGTTACTCGGCAGCAAACCCCAAAACGCCGGATGAGCAAACCCCGGTGGCAAACGTCCCCACTGGAGGTAGTAGTCAAAATCCCACTGGATTATTAGCTGATCTTCCTGAATCTACGCCCAACCGGGAATTACTAGCCCAAAGTTGGGATAGCTACCGCCAAAGATTTATTCAGTCAGATGGGCGGGTGATTGATTACGAAGCAAGCGATCGCTCAACTAGCGAAGGTCAAGCTTATGCTTTGCTACGAGCAGTACTGATTAATGATCCGGCAACTTTTGCCCTAACTTTAAACTGGTCGGAAAATAACCTCCAGCGCCAAGCAGCTGGTAAACGCACAGATAGTTTGTGGGCTTGGAAATGGGGGCGAAAGGAAGATGGTAACTGGGGTGTCATCGACAGCAACTTTGCTAGCGATGGAGATATAGATGCGATTACTGCCCTGATTTTAGCATCACGGCGTTGGAATCAACCCGAATACCTGGAACTGGCAAAACTCAAACTGCAAGATTTGTGGAACTTGTCCACTATCTCAAAAACCCAAGGTAAGCGCTACCTATTACCAGGGCCTGTAGCTGCATTCGTCCCGAATGCATCTATCCTTTACCTGAATCCCTCTTATTTTGCACCCTATGCTTTTCGCATCTTTGCACAAGTTGATCCCCAACATGATTGGTTGAGTTTGGTAGACAGCAGCTATCAAGTGCTAGAAGATTCCGCAAAGCTTTCTAAGGTAGGTTTACCCAGTGATTGGGTAGCTATAAATACCAAAACAGGACAATACCAAACCCTACCAGCATCCAGCACTCTAAAGAGTTTGTATAGTTTTGATTCCTATCGAGTCTGGTGGCGTTTGTCGTTGGATGCTGCCTGGTTCAAATCACCCCAAGCGCAGCGCTATCTAGTGACATCCACTCAGCACCTGCAAAAACTGTGGAGTAAAAAATCGATACCAGCACGCATTGATCTCCAAGGAAAACCATTAGTGGATTACGAAGCTACATCCCAATACGCTATGTTGTATGCCGCCATGCAGTTAGTGGAACCAGCGATCGCTCAAGAACTGCTTGTGAAAAAAATACTGCCTCAATACAAGCAGGGAATTTGGGGAGACCAATCTGCTTATTACACCCAGAATTTGGCTTGGTTAGGATTGCTACCTCCAAAGACAATTCCCCAGCAATTGCTTAAATGATATCCTCTGACGCTGAGTTAGGGTACAAGTTTCTCAAATACCTTTTACTTTCGACAGATTGGCTCCCGTTGATTTTTTATAAAAATCCGATGAAATGAGTTTTAAGTTCTAAAAGCAACAAAATACCTGTGCTTTTTACGCCAAAAAAATTCAGTAAATTCACAATCAAATCATACTCTACCATGAAGCAATTGTTTCATCTTTCCCAAATTAGTAAAAAAGCAATTATTGTTACTTCTTGCTTTTTTTTGTTTCCTAGTTCATTATTGAGCGCTCAAGCTCAAACCAAAGGTGATCTGCAACAAGAAGTAACTTTATTAGCTCAAGCAACGACATCAGAAAATACTAGTAAAGCAGACTTAAAAGCTCCTAGTGCCAAGAATCTGGCAACTTACACCCTAGAATTTAATCGTAGTCCGATTGTAGGCAACCGGATGCGCTTGCGCGGAGTTTACTCAGAAGGTCGTCTTGCCTTTACCCGTCCTCGTGGCTGGAAACTAGATCAAGGTAAAGTACAAGCTTTAATCCGTTTTCAACATTCACCAGCACTATATGCCAATCGCTCTAACCTGACCGTGCTATTGAATGGCATCAGTGTTGGTAGCGTACCACTCAATCGCAAAGAGTCCCAAGTAGGTCAAGTACTGTTCAATATTCCACCAAAGCTGCTGCAAGACTACAACGAACTCACATTGGTAGCACAGCAGAATAATAGCCTCGAATGTAGCGATCCTAATAGCCCCGACTTGTGGACAGAGATTCTGCCAGATTCCAAATTAATTTTTAACTATGAACGGCAGCAGATTCCCCTGAATTTCAGCCGCTATCCTTATCCTTTCTTTGACGAATTCGGCTTAGAAACTAACCAAATTGCTTATTTGCAACCGAGTCAAGTTGATCAATCCTGGTTAACAGCAGCAGCTCGCTTACAAGCGGCATTTGGGAGAATCGCAGATTTTCGCCCGATTCAGACGAACGTGGTGTCTGATGTCGCAAATGTGAAGGCAAACGATCGCTTGGTGATCATTGGTACTCCCAACGAGCAACCATCCCTAAATACTTGGAAGAATTTGCCCCTGAAAGTCATCAGCAATCAAATTCTCGATCGTGATAACAACCCCGTACCAGATGAAACAGGGGTGTTGATTATAACTAAAGCTGAAAAGAGCGGAGTTCCGGTTTTAATTGCTACTGGGAACAGTGCAAAAGCTGTAGAAAAGGCAACTGAATTTTTATCACAGCCAGACTTGCGGAAAATGGGTACTGGTCAGGTGGTTTTTGTCGATACCCTCAAGGATACTTCTACACCAGGACTCCGCCAATGGCCTCGTTATTTGCCAGAACAAAATTCTTTTAAATTGGGCGACATCAAAACCCAAGTAAATGGTGAGCCGTTTAGTGATGTGACTGTACGTGGAATCGGAGCGCCGCCAGTTGAAATTGATTTTCGGGCTTTACCAGATGATAGATTTCTCCGGGGTAGTTCGATGAATCTGGTATACAGCTATGGGCCACAAGTTAATCCCCGAACTTCTGCGATCGAAGTTTTACTGGATGGAGTTTTCATTGGTGGGGCACGTCTTGATTCTGAGTCGGGAGAAACTCGCAAAAACCTTAAAGTCAATTTGCCAGAAAACTTGATCAAACCCAACTCGAAACTGCAAGTTTTCTTGCGGATGAATCCGAGAGAACCGTTTGACAAACAGAACTGTCTTCAGCCACCAGATCAACAATTGACAGGTACGGTGCATTCTGATACTAGCTTCGACCTGAAACGGGAAATCTCTACACAACTACCAGACTTGAACCTGCTGAAATTCGGTTTCCCCTTTGCTGCACCACAGGATTTGTCCCAGACAGCGATCGTCGTGCCACAAATCCCCTCAAAGACAGATGTTTTAACCTTGTTGGCTTTTAGCGAACGCTTGGGAAGGCTCAGTCAAGCAGATGCTGTCAAACTAAATGTTTATACACCGGATGCTTTGCCAACAAAAGCTCGCAAAAACGACCATTTGGTAGGAATTGGAACGCGAGAAGACTTTCCTTTTCCCGAAGTATTTAATTCCACTGGCTTCAACTTGAGTCAGGCATATTCCCGCTCCTCTGCCAATGCTGTAGTTCAGACCCCGCAGGATACCCAAGGGATGATTAAGCAAATTATCTCTCCTTGGAATAGCGATCGCGTCGTTCTAGCTTTAACATCTCAAACCGAAACTGGTTTAGAGCGAGTGCGACAAGTCCTCAATCAAGACCCGTGGTTCTTCCAACTCAAAAAGGATACGGTGCTAATTAGTAGCGATCAAAAAGACCCAGTTTCCTACGATGCTAATGCTTATCAACTACAGTTTTTCCAAAGCGCTCCAAACACTCGTCGCTTGGAAAATACCACTATCCTCAGTAAAGCATCACGCTTTTTACAAGAAAATTGGCTATTACTACCTGTAGGCATTTTCACTGTGTCTCTAATTCTTTACGGGATTCTTCAGTTGTATCTCAAGCGCTTGACTGCTGATAAAAAGTAGACACTTTCGGTCAGGTATCGACAATCTTAAATTTAAATTTCAAAATTTAGATCCACAATGTCTTCTTCCCCCCACACACCGCCCCGGAAATCACGCGATCGCCAGCGCTTAAAATTGAGCAATTGGTTGATTGATATTACCCCCCGATTTTTTGACCGCACTCTCCAAAAAGTCGGTGTGAAACAGTTTAAGTGGTTTATCCTGCTGCTATTGGTACTCTCAGTGCCACTGATTATTACTCCAATAGAAGTTTGGCAGCAGGGATTGGTAGCAGTATTTCTTGTGCTACTCGGTCAA
Source organism: uncultured Nostoc sp. (assembly GCF_964245445.1). Lineage (GTDB taxonomy): Bacteria > Cyanobacteriota > Cyanobacteriia > Cyanobacteriales > Nostocaceae > Nostoc. The sequence goes on along the minus strand of NZ_CAXTNE010000011.1, from coordinate 33,523 downwards.
GTGGTCATACACGCTGAGTTTCAAGAGTCTTCTTCAGAAATCAGCCACTATTATCACCTGTTTCTGCTGTGGCTGAGTATGGTAACAACGCTGCGTTATTTATACTACCGCACCAGCTACACCCTTAACTTTGATGGTTGGCTCAACAGCATCGCTTGCGTATTGTTGTTCGCCGCCGAACTTTATGCCATCCTCACCTTAATATTGGCATACTTTCAAACCCTGAAAATTCAAGAACGCCAACCAGTTAATCTGACAAACATTCCTCAACAGGAATGGTTCAAAGTTGATATCTATATCCCCACTTACAACGAAGATGTGGAGATTGTTCGTAAGACGGCTGTGGCAGCCTTAGCCTGTGATTATGCTCTTGATAAAAAAAAGGTTTATATCCTTGATGATGGTCGTCCAGAAAAGTATAAACAGAACGACCCACGCCGAGAACAGTTTAGCAAAAGACGGGAACAGCTACGGCAAATGTGCCAAGAACTCGGCTGTATACACATGACGCGGGACAATAACGACCACGCTAAGGCTGGTAATATCAATACCGCCTTTTACAAAACCGACGGTGATTTAGTGTTGATTTTAGACTGTGACCACATTCCATCGCGGCAAATTCTCTTGCATACAATGGGTTTTTTCTTCGATCCCAAAGTATCGTTTGTCCAAACTCCTCACTGGTTCTATAACCCCGACCCCTTCGAGCGTAATCTGCTCACCAAAGGTAGAATACCCGCAGGCAATGAACTGTTCTATAAGGTACTGCAAAAAGGTAACGATTTTTGGAATGCCGCCTTTTTTTGCGGTTCTGCAGCATTAATCCGCAAATCCCACGCTTTAGAAGTTGGGGGAATTGCAGTGGAAACCGTGACAGAAGATTGCCACACTGCTTTGCGATTGCATTCGCTGGGTTACAAGTCTGTCTATTACGACAAAATTATGGTGGCTGGTTTAGCGCCAGAAACGTTTTCTTCTTACGTAGGACAACAAGTGCGTTGGGCCAGGGGAATGGCGCAGATTCTGCGATTAGAAAACCCCATTTTTAATCCGAAGCTGAACCTAACATTTGCACAACGGATTTGTTACTTTAGCGCGACTTCACACTTTTTGTATGGCTATCCTCGACTAATATATGCGATCGCTCCGACACTCTTTTTATTATTTGGCATTAACTCTGTCCAAGGTTTGGGTTTAGAAACTCTAGCCTACGCCCTACCCCATATTCTCCTCTCTCTTTTCACTAACTACATCATTTACAAAAACGTCCGTTTCTCCTTCTGGAATGAAATTTTTGAATTTGCGATGGCTTTCCAGGCTGGGTGGGTGACGATGTTAGCGCTGTTTAATCCCAAGCTGGGTTCATTTAACGTTACCGACAAAGGAACGTCTATAACCAAACGTACCTTTGATTGGGAATCGATGCGTGGTCTTTTGGTGGTGACAGCACTTGTAGTCTCTTCCTTACTAGCTGTTCCTTATTGGCTGCTGCTACATCCTGAAGATTGGCAAGCGGTCTTAGTCAACACCATGTGGTCTGTTTTTAATCTGGTTTTGCTGATAGCTGCTTTGCTGGTTGGTTTTGAACAACCACAAGTACGTACTGCCCACCGTTTACAGCGTCGCCTCCCCATCTTAATTAGCAGTAGAGGTCAAACAATCATGGGCAAAACGGTGAATATTTCAGAAACTGGGGCATTAATTTCTTTGGAAACTTGGCCCAATTTACTGGAGGAAGCGGAAGTTGAGGTGATGGGAGATTATACTGCTAGCGCCTCTTTAACAGCGCAGATTGTCCGAGTCTCTCCTATTAATGACACAGAAACACTTTTGGCTGTTGATTTTGTGAAGCTCAACGATGCCCAACGCGATGCTTTAACTCTAGTTTTATATTCTGATGTCCGGGAGTGGTATTCGCAAAAGGGCCAGTATGTAGACCGACCCTTTGCTTCCCTTGGATTCTTAGCCACAAGTCTGACTCGGGCCTTGCGTGACGTGAAACAAACTAGCCGTAAAAAGGTACGCAAGCAGGTAAATAGCCATAGCCGACTCTACTGGGATGGTAACTTCTTCTTTGCAGTAGCCACAGAATTAGGAACAACGGGTTTGCGCTTGGAAATAGAGGATACAAAAGCCGTGTCTTCTCACAAAATGATAGGACAACAGGATTTGTACACGATGCGAACTGTTAAACCATTAGTTGGTTTACTGTTGAATGAGGATGAGGATAACCTCTCATCTAACCGATTTGTTGCCGAAATTTATGCAGTAGAAGAGACAAATGGCAAGATTGCACTCGAATTAGTTTTTCCAGAAAAATTCAAAGAACGTCAGGACACAAAAATTAAACAACTATTGGAGGTTCTGTAGCAGAAGTACTTAACTAGATTTTGACCAGCGCAAGCTCCATTTCAGTTCAGATGTTGCTTGCGCTTAGGAGTCTTTTAAATTGTAAAAGTCAATTATTGTGGGGTGGGTAGCGTTCAGTCGAACGCTACCCACCCCACAATAATTGAATATTTTTTGATTTGTCAGTTCCTAATAACCCTTAGCAATCATACTTTACCAGCCAAGTTTATCAACTGTTTGAAGTTTACGAGATAAATTATGTTGTTGGCGCTGTCAATTTTGATCCACCCTTTCTCATGCAGCTTTTCCATAATTTTGGTAGTTTCTTCAACACCAATTTCTGTCACCTCTGCTAAATCTTTGAAAGGAATGTTAAAAATGTCCTTTCCACAATTCGATTCTTGACCATAGCTTTCGCCTAAAGTCACTAGGGTATGGGCAAGTTTGACTGCTGGTGGTGAAGACCGCATTTGTAAACGCAAGTTAATTTGTCGCAATCGCCGCACCATAAGTTGTAACATCCGATGATGTAACTGCGGGTCTTTGAACAAGATTTGAATAAAACGCTCTCTAGATACACTCAGCAAATTCACAGACGAAAGGGCTATGACATCGGTTGAGCGTGGAGATTCATCCAAAATTGCCATTTCTCCAAAAAAATCGCCTTTACCAAAAATTGCCAGAGCTACTGAATCTTCCCCGACGGTACGCCGGACTTTGACCCAACCTGAAACAACGAAGTAAACGGCGTTACCCCAGGCATCTTCCATCACAACGGCTCGCCCAGATGGGTATTCATGTTCAATTGCAACGTTGAGCAGCCATTCCAAAGTTTGGGGGGTGGCTGTACTCATTAAGGGGAAAAGTTCACTAAAAACCTCAGTCTGCATGAAATATTTATAAAAAATGGATTCAAGAGCAGGAAACTAACTTTGTCACTATAAATTTGTTTAGACCGTAATCTTATTTAGAATACGGCAGCAAAATCTCTATCTATTTGAGTTGAACTCTAAGCTTGATCAGTCTAGAGTTCGATTACAACATAACAATTATGTATAAAATTGGAATCAGCGATTTCACTTACAGAACTATGATTTGAGGTTTAATTATTTAATTAAAACTTTAGTTGTGGATATAAAGCTTATTAATATAAAAAATATATCGAGCGGAAAGTGTAACGAGACATAACGCGTCCAAGATTAATCTTATGCGTGCTTTCAGAAGTTCTACTCTAGTAACTGAGGCATGAGGGGATGAACTTGCTATGAATTCTCCCCTGCTCGCCATCTCCTAGTTTGGTATACCACCTTAATTGAGCAACTAAATGCCTCACAGGCTACTCCTGGCTTCTTAAAGATTGGGCAGCAAGATAGATTTTTGTCCATTCACCTAGCACTTGATGGGTTTTGAGTTTTAACTGTTGGCCTATTGCTTCTATTGAGTTACCTGCTCTCCGCAAATCTAGAATCTGCCGTCCCAGAGGAGTCAATTTTTCATCTAGTTGCTGCCATTGGTTTTGGGTTAAACCCAAGTTATGTTCTTGCAAGGAAATTGAGAGCCAATTGTCTACTAGCTCTGGTTTACCTTTGAGGGCAAAAACACGCACAGCGTGGTAACTGATTTTTTCTCGCAGACGGTATACTTCTTTAGTCGGCTTATTTAATCTGTGGGCGATCTCTTCCTGGGATTTACCTTGTAAATATAGTCGTAGCCACTCTACTGCGTCTGTTCCCAGATTTTCTTGTAAATAATTTTCAAATTCTTTTTGTACTGACTGACGCAGGACTTGTTGTTCCTCTAGCTGTTGTGCTTCTTGATATTCTGCGATCGCCTGATTATCGACTAAGTTAACTCGATTGTCATTGTCGTCAGTGAGAACTTCTTCTGACACCAGTCTAATCAAGTCACGGCCCGGCACTTGGGTTAAGCCACCGCGCTGAGTGCGACGCAAGTAATTCACAAACCGATAAGCTAATAGGGGTTGATTGCGGACTGGTCGCAGACAATATTCTTCTACACTGGCAAATAGTAGAGCATCTCCCAATCGTCTATCACTTGTATATTTGGCAATATCAGCCATTTGCTGTTGCATCTGGCTGTCGCTTTGCAGTAATTCTTGGAGTACTTCTTGCAATACATCCATCACACTACGCTGGCGATCGCGGCTTAGGGCAACCCAAGTCTGAATTTTATTCCGTAATGTTACTAAACTCCCCAATCGCGTTATCAAGTTCCGATAAGCACGTTCTCGCCCTAGCCCCAAATAGCGTTGACGTAAAATTCTCCAGCGATATTCCATCGCTTGCTTGGCGATATCGAATTCTTTAGGGTTAAACAGATCAAACCGTTTGGAGTCAGATCCCAACAACCAGAGAATAATGCTTTGCCTAGCAGCTTCATTTTGGTCTGGACATTCCGCAGCCAAGCGCTTTCGCCAATCTAGAGCTAGTTGTTCCACATCTGCTGTCATAGTGAGATTGCGTTCCTCGAAACTCAATTTTGAAGTTTGCATCACAACCCCCATTTGTCCCACCTAATTGTTTAACTGGCAACCTGCCCGGATTTCATGAGTCTCATGAAAATAGCTTAGTGATTCCACTTTTATTACGTCTTAATTCACTAGAATTATGCAGAAATTTCTATATTCATGTTGTGCTTACAGGTTTCCAATTCCCCAAACCCATACCTATGATGCTTTTGGGGCTATTTTCTAATTTAATTTCTTTGTAAAGTTATGTTTTCTAACTGAGAATAGAAATCTGCCTACAGTGGTGGGGATAAACCTTTACACGAGGTGGGTTGAGGAAATCTGAATATTCTGTAAACGACCGGAGGAACGAATCTAATTTAACTCAATGTCAGGCATAATTTCACCCGTATACGTTTCAATACTTTACAAGCCCTTACGTAGATAAATACTTAGTTAAATCTCAATAGGCTTGGTATTAGTGATATTTTGCCCAGGACAATCCCTTAAACCCATGCCAGTCACTCATGGGGCAGCCCTGCCGTGGACGGCTTCCCCAGAATAAAGTAAGTATGTGAAAACCTTTAGCATATAAATTGATTTTTGTGATATATTTTTATTATTTTAAGTTTATATACGTAAATTAACATTTATGAGGATTGTTTGGTAAGCCGTTATATAAACCTTAAATAAATTCTTCAATCCCTACTATCGCTATAGCGTGGAATCAGACCTAGGTATGCCAGATGGAGATGTCTACGACGGGCTACGCCTACGCTATTCTAGATAGTAGGGATTGATAGGTCAATTTATCTTTTCTAAACTAGCTTCATCCACAACTGTGCCTCTAACATTGGCAAGTTGTTCTTACAACTTTTGCATTTTAAAAAATAAATAGTCAACAGTCAATATTGATTTTGACTATTGACTTTGACTGTTGCTTTCCCTATGCTCCAAAATTCAACTTATGCAAAATCTCAAAACAGAAAGAATGCAATCCTCTAAAGTTTTGATAGTCAGAAGTCTGACAAGAAACTTATCTTTAAATTCATTTATGGGAATTTTTTGTTTTGAATTCCCCCACAGGAGGTTAAATCTATCGACTGTTGGATCTAACAATGGGATTTTCTACAGATTCTCGATACCCTTGGACTTGTTCTGTGTAACCAATTGGCAGAACAGCTTCAACGTTTTCATGGGGACGAGCAATAATTACCCAGGATTCAAGTGTACCGCCATAAACATTTTCTGCGGCTTCAACACCGGCAGCCATAGCGGCTTTTACTTCAGAAACATCGCCACGAATATTAACTGTAAAACGAGCGCTACCTACTCTGATATAACCAACGAGGGTAACTCGACCAGCTTTTACCATAGCATCTGCTGCTGCTAGCACCGCAGGGAAACCTTTCGTTTCAAGTGCTCCAACTGCCTGTAATGACATTATTAATCTCCTGTATGAATAAACGATATGGGGACTACCAGTTAATTGTACGAAGCTTCGCTACAGATTTTAATAGCAAAATTGCTTAGAACATGCGAAATGGTTCTGATTCTTCAGTGAAATGGATTGGTAATATGGTTTCAACATTTTCTGGGGGATTAGGAACGATGTAGTAGGTAATTACTGTACCAACCTTAACTTCCTCTCCAGCTACGATTCCGGCTTCAACAGCTCTATTTACTTCAGAAACGTGTCCCCGGACGGCGACTAACAAACGAGCGCTTTCTGCTTGACCATAATACACAATTGTGACTGCGGCAGCTTTGACCATTGCATCGGCTGCTGCTAAGACACTAGGAAAACCTAAAGTTTCAATTACGCCAACGGCCATTGGCATGGCATTAGCTCCTGGATTAAGGGATAGGCGATTTTAATTGTACGTGGCTTTAGTCCCAATTTTGACATTTTAAAAAACTTTTTTTGATGTCATAATTTTTGGGGGAGTAGGAAGTTAGGAGTTAGGAGTTAGGAGTTAGAATGTTTTGATAGCTGCTGGTCTATGTTTTATGTATTACAATTAATATTTCAAGATGTTAGTTTGTGTAATTTTGTTGTTTAACAAAATCAGCGATGTGTGGAAGCAAGCTAGTACGATAAACTGAAATTTATGTTTCCGAATTTTCTTCCTAAAGCAGTTGGGCAACTGACAGAATCTGCCTCGATCGCACTAGCTCAAAGTATTCAAACAACTGCGATCGCTACTCCTTTAATTAATCAACCAGTTACCACGACCTATGTCAAGCAAGGCAGTGATGGAACTCCTATTTTATTAATTCACGGCTTTGATAGTTCTGTGTTAGAATTTCGGCGGCTTTTGCCATTACTATCTGGAGATAATGAAACTTGGGCAGTGGATTTGTTGGGTTTTGGGTTTACAAATAGACTCTCAGAAATAGCCTATAGCCCAACTGCGATTAAAACCCATCTTTATTATTTCTGGAAAAGCCTGATTAACCAACCTGTAATTTTGGTAGGCGCTTCGATGGGAGGTGCAACTGCAATTGATTTTACGTTGACTTACCCAGAAGTAGTAAAAAAGTTGGTGTTAATTGATAGTGCTGGGTTGGCGGGTGGTTCCCCATTAAGTAAATTCATGTTTCCCCCATTAGATTATTTAGCAACTCAGTTTTTGAGTAATATGAAAGTGCGCGATCGCGTTTCCCGCATTGGATATAAAAATCAAAGTCTTGCCTCTGTCGATGCGCTATGTTGTGGCGCATTACATCTACAAATGCCGAGTTGGCATCAAGCTTTGATTGCTTTCACTAAAAGTGGTGGTTACAGTGCTTTTAGATTTAATAAAATATCACAAATTATGCAACAAACGCTAATCTTATGGGGCGATTCCGATAAAATTTTGGGTACTAGGGATGCCATAAGATTTAAAATAGCAATTCCACACAGTACCCTCGTCTGGATTCAAGATTGTGGCCATCTCCCACACCTGGAACAACCACAAATCACCGCACAGCATATTTTAAACTTTCGATAATTGTAGTTAAAACCCAAGAAATCTGATGCATCTCTTGCACTTTATTGGATGTATTTGGGGAGAACGTCTTAAAAAAATACGAGGGTATACTGTGGCGGAAGTTTGCCTACCTTTGACAAGGGGCAAAATCCCCTTGTCTGGTTAATCGTGGCTAGCTGGATTTGCGCCAAGCTGTACTAGTCAAGTAACCACATCTCATTAGAACTCTCAGGATACTCATTTGGTTGATTTTGTGGTTGATTTTGAGCTAGTGGTTGCGATGACCGATGCGATTTTTTGTAGTTAAGTGGATTGTAGTGGTCTTTTACTGGTTTTATAGCACTAGTTTCTTTTACAACACTACCAGCATACTCATCTGGTTGATTTTGAGCTAGTTTTTCTGATGAAAGATGTGATTTTTTGTAGTTATATGGATTGTAGGGTTCCTTTACTGGTTTTATAGCACTAGTTTCTTTTACAGCTACAGCAAGTTTAGAATTATCTTCGGCTGTTTGTTTTAAAGCATTAATTTCTTCTATAAGCTTAGAATTCGCTTCTGCGAGTTGCAGTGCTGTTTTTTTGGTTTCTTCAAGTTCTTTTGTAACCTGTTGTACTAATGATTTATGTTCGGATGCTAATGTTTGTTGTTTAGATAGTTTTGATTGCAAATCAGCAATTTCCTGCCCAAGAGATGCTTCCTTTTTATGGCTTTTTTCCAGATTAGCTGTCAACTCTTTGACAATTGCTTCTAATTCAGCCTTAGTTGGAGTTGTGCGCTTAGTAGAATTTGGCTCAGGTGTTTGTGCTGAGGATTCTTCATCTGATGAAGCTTGTTCTTCGGCAATTTCTTGTGCTGTAACTTCGATCGCAGATTCCCCTTCAGAGGGTGTAAATTTTTGCGCCTCTTCTTGTAGTAAGTCAGAGAGACTTTGTTTCCTAGCCATTATTATTTTCTCCAATCACGCTGTAATTCATCAGCTGCACGGCGGTAGTCTAACTCCGCCTCCCGTGCATTACTTCCTCGCCATTGACTAATCGCTACACCCTCAAGTGCCGCTCGTTCATGAGCCTTATAAGCACGGATAAAAGTATTACAAGCAGGAATACCTAATCGAGTGAGAGTGTTTTTTGCTTCTAGTGCTTCCCCGATACTGCGCGTATCAACTTTGGTAAGCAGTACCCGATGGGGAGTTCCCACGGGGATGACGGCTTCTTTGACTGTTTCCACTAGGATAGCTAAATCCATTGCGGCTGGGGGTGTAGGCAAAACTAGATAATCTGCGATCGCAACTACCGCCACTAATGCTTCAGAGCGCAGAGCGGGAGGCGTATCCACCACTACTAAATCGTAACCTGTTATCTTTCCTAAATTACCTAAAAGTGTCGGATCTGTTTCTTGAGATAAATCAAATCCCATTCCCTGCTGACTGCGCCCAAACCACCAACTGGCAGAACCTTGAATATCTGCGTCAATCAGCAGTACCTTTTTTTTCTTCGCAAAGTTTGCAGCCAGATTGACCGCGGTGGTCGTTTTACCGACTCCTCCTTTACCGTTAAGAATAGCGATGATTTTTGGCACTGCTTTAGCGAGGAAAAGGGAGTGGGGGGTAGGGAATAGGGAATAGGGAAGAAATCTTTTTCATTTTGGTTGTGGGATTTTTTGATTATGGACTGACTTGAAAGAGTGTTGAGTACTGAGTTAGTTATTAGAAGTTATTAGTTATTATCCTTCTCTTCCATTTTTTACTCCCTACTCCCTACTCCCTACTCCCCCATGATGAATATACCGCTTTATGTGGGCCTCAAGAACATGAAAACTCGTAACAATAAAATTCAGAAGCCATCAATTCCCCAAACTCCGATGACAGCAACTTACAATTTGCCTAATGGGCCTCAAATGCCGCGCTGGCTGCGGATGATCAAGTTTATTGGTCAGCCTGTAAAATATGTGGATGATTTTGCCAAAATTTATGGTGATACTTTTACCATCAGAAGTAGTCGCTCTAACAACCATATTGTGTACTTTAGTCAACCCCAAGCGCTTGAGCAGATTTTTACTGCTGATTCCAGCCATTTTGAGATTGGCAGGGGGAACATAGGACTAAAATTTTTGCTTGGCGATCGCTCCTTTATGTTAGCGGATGGCGATCGCCACCAGCGCCAACGGCAATTACTAGCTCCTCCTTTTCATGGCGAAAGGATGCGGGCTTATGGTCAGGATATCCAAAAAATAACCCGACAAGTGAGTAATCAATGGCAAATTGGCAAGCCTTTTAATATCCGAGAGTCGATGCAAGAAATCACCTTGCGTGTTATCCTACGGGTTGTATTTGGTTTAAACGAGGGAGAGCTTTTTGAGTCACTGAGGCGATCGCTAAGTGACTTACTAGACTTCATCAGTTCGCCCGTAATGTCTAGCGCTTTCTTTTTCAGGTTCATCCAAAAAGATTTCGGTGCGTGGAGTCCGTGGGGTCGGATTCTGCAACAACGGCAAAAAATTGATCAACTTATTTATGCTTTGCTTCGAGAACGTCGGGCCCAATCCGATCAAAATCGTCAAGATATCCTAAGTTTGATGATGGCTGCTCGTTATGACGATGGTCAAGGGATGTCAGATGAAGAATTACACGATGAGTTGATGACACTGCTAGTTGCAGGACATGAAACTACCGCTTCTGCGTTGACATGGGCTTTTTACTGGATTGACCATTTCCCGGAGGTGCGTGAAAAGTTGCTACAGGAACTTAACACAATTGGAGTTAACCCGGATTTGAGTAGTGTAGCTAAATTGCCCTATTTGACAGCAGTGTGCCAAGAAACATTGCGAATTTACCCAATTGCCATGACTGCTTTCGTGCGGGTTGTGAAGATCCCAATTAAAATTATGGGCTACGAACTGCCAGAGGGAACAGCAATAGTCCCCAGTATTTATTTAGCGCATCATCGAGAAGAAGTTTACCCACAATCCAAGCAGTTTAAACCAGAACGCTTTTTAGAAAGACAATATTCACCTTATGAATATTTACCCTTTGGTGGCGGGAATCGTCGCTGTATTGGCATGGCATTTGCTCAGTATGAAATGAAAATTGTCTTGGCAACTATTTTGTCAGAATTTCAAGTATCGCTAGTGAACAAACGTCCTGTGCATCCTGTGCGCCGTGGGTTAACTATAGCTGCACCTGCCGGAATGCGGATGGTTGCTACACATCAGGTTAAGCGTGCAAATACACCAGCGTTAATATAACTGACACTTTTTACATACTTAACAACTGCCTTAGAATTCATTCTGAGGCGGTTGTTGAGAAGACTAAAAGAGAGTTTCACTCTACTTAAGCGGACTTTAGCTATTAGTTTTACACTTCAAGTCTTGGCGGGCTAGGAATTACCAATTATGAATTCACTCGATTTTTTGATTGCGATAGATGAACTTCTCCATATAAAAAAATTGTAGAGACGTTTTCACAATTGGCGTCTCTACAATTTTTCTTATTCGGCTACTAATCAAAATCCCTGTATGAATAAATGGCAGGCTAATTAATAAGGAATGGCTCTCAAAAAGCCACCAGCTAAGTTGAGCGCGAAGAAAGCTAAGATCGGAGAAAAATCCATACCACCCAATGGGGGAATAATTGAGCGAAATAGATTCAGATAAGGGTCAGTTATTTGGGCTAAAGCAGCAAATGGCTGATTATACCAGTTGATTTGCGGAAACCAGGTCAACAAAACCCGGATAATTAGCAAATAGCTATAAAAGGTGACAAAGGTAACTAGTGTCGTAATCAGTAAACTCATGGATAGCTTTGTTTCCTACTAAGTGTCAAACGCGGTCTTATCTTTTAATTTTAATTTAGTCTATGTCATGATGTTTGCGGATTTAGCACTTACCACACTTGACATTTTCACCACGCTTGAACAAACTTCAAGAGTCTTTAGTGAGAGAGCGGTCATTGCTTGCTTGGGGTGAACCGCTATTAACATTTCCCAGTTGCTTCCGCACATCATCAATTGTGGCATTTAGCTGGGCAATTTTATCTTCTAGCGATCGCCTAGCCGTCTCTATACCGATGCTCTCGCTTTCTGAGGCTTTCATCTGACGCCGCTTTGCTGCTATTTTCTTGGCTTCGGCTTGGCTATCCGTCAGTTCTGTCTCCTCCTCTGCTAGCAACTCTGGATTGCGTCGAGAAGCAATCAGTGCCCCGATAACACCGCCAAATACGCCACCGACAAATGCCCCTGCTACAAAACCACTGCCAAAACCATCTCGTTGACTCATATTACCGCCTTCAACAAACCTTGCAACTTTTACAGTAGTTATGCTATTTTCCTGCCCTAGCTGCATAGTAGCTTAAGTCCCAAAGATGCGATCGCCTGCATCTCCCAATCCCGGCACAATATACCCCTTGCTGTTAAGTTTTTCGTCAATAGTCGCCGTGTAAATTATTAAACCTGGATAAGCTGCACTCAGTTTTTGCAAAGCTGGTGCAGCCGCCACTACGCAAACAATCCGGGTCAAGGATGAATCAGCACCCCGTTGTGTCAATTCTGCCATTGCCGCCATCATCGACCCTCCGGTTGCCAACATTGGATCGGTAATTAACACTCGTGTTTCGGGGTCAAATTTTTCTGGTAACTTGTTCAGATAACAATGAGGTTGCAGTGTTTCTTCGTCTCGCGCCAAACCAAGATGGTAAATCGATGCTAAAGGCAGTAAAGTCTGCGCTCCCTCAAGTAATCCTAGTCCAGCCCGCAGAATTGGTACTACTGCTACTGGTATCTGCGGATCAATCACGGTTGCTGAACACGTATCCAAGGGACTCTGCACCGTCGTTTCTTGGGTCGGCAACCAGTCTCGTGCAGCTTCATAAGTCAGCCATCTTCCCAACTCAGTCATGGCACTGCGAAATAATACTGAAGGTGTGCCTGCATCACGGGCAACTGCCAGCCAGTGTTTTATCAGGGGATGGGGTGGAACATAAACCCGCAATTGTAGCGTCATAGCCAGAAATAAGGGTTTTTTTATTGTATAAGAACTGAAAACACCATAATACTCTTTCCTGCATCCGGCTGACAGCTGATAATTAACGCTGTCAGATTTATTGATAAAAATTTTCATTAATAGTTGACATTAATTCTCAATCAAAGCTATATTGTTATACAGTGTTCTCCTCTCTTTTAAGGATCGGTAGACGGGATTAGCCAGCAGCAGCAGGCTCGTCCCTCTTTTTTTTGATTAGTCATTGGTCATAGTAAATATTGATTGACTTTAGACAAAGGACAAGGGACAAATAACATAGACGCTTCTGCGGCTTCCCGCAGGGTAGGACAAAGGACAAATGACAAATGACTATTGATGCGATCGTCATAGGGTCTGGGATTGGCGGATTAGTAACAGCAACCCAGTTAGCAGCTAAGGGAGCGAAAGTGCTGGTACTGGAACGTTATTTGATTCCAGGTGGGAGCGCTGGTTATTTTGAACGCCAAGGTTATCGATTTGATGTTGGCGCATCGATGATTTTTGGGCTGGGACAGAACGGCACTACTAATTTACTCACCCGCGCTTTGTCAGCTGTGAATGTTAGCCAAGAAGCGATCGCAGATCCGGTACAGATTCACTATCATCTACCCGAAAATTTAAACCTGAAAATTGACCGGGTTTATGAAAAATTTTTGCAAAATCTTACTGCTCATTTTCCCCATGAAAAACAGGGGATTCGTTGTTTTTATGACGAATGCCAAAAAGTATTCAACTGCCTCAATCGCATGGATTTGCTGTCGCTGGAAGAACCTCGGTATTTACTGCGGGTATTTTTCCAACATCCTTTGGCGTGTCTTGGTTTAGCTAAGTATCTGCCCCAAAATGCCGGGGACGTGGCGCGGCGCTACATTAAAGACCCGCAATTATTGAGATTTATCGATATGGAATGTTATTGCTGGTCAGTGGTTCCATCAGACATGACACCAATGATTAATGCTGGGATGGTCTTTTCTGACAGGCATTATGGCGGAGTTAATTATCCTAAAGGCGGAGTCGGACAAATTGCCCAAAAACTGGTGGAAGGTCTAGAGAAGGCTGGAGGTAAGATTCAGTACCAAGCTAGAGTCACGAAAATTCTCACAGAACAGGGAAAAGCGGTAGGTGTGCAACTGGCTAATGGTAAAGTATACCGGGGTAAACGCATAGTTTCTAATGCTACACGCTGGGATACATTTGAACAATTATTATCAGTAGAAGAAATGCCACCTAATGAGAAAAAGTGGCAACAAAATTATCAAAAATCTCCAAGCTTTTTGAGTTTGCACATCGGGGTAAAAAAGTCAGTTTTACCTGCGGCGACAGAGTGTCACCATATTTTGCTGGAAGATTGGGAAAAGATGACAGCAGCAGAAGGCACTGTTTTCGTTTCGATTCCTACATTGCTTGATCCAGATTTAGCACCAAGTGGATATCACATCATTCACGCATTTACGCCTCACTGGATAGATGATTGGCAAGAACTTTCTCAGAGTGAGTACGAAGCGAAGAAAGAAGAGGCGGCTTGGCGAATTATTGATCGCCTAGAAAAGATTTTTCCCGGATTAGATGCTGGATTGGATTATCTGGAAGTAGGGACACCCCGCACCCATCGCCGCTTTTTGGGTCGTCAGGATGGCACTTATGGGCCAATTCCCCGACGGAAGTTGTGGGGATTATTGAATATGCCCTTTAATCGCACAGCTATTCCAGGACTTTATTGTGTAGGGGATAGTACTTTTCCGGGTCAAGGATTGAATGCAGTAGCTTTTTCTGGGTTTGCTTGCGCCCATCGCATTGCCGTAGATTTAGGATTTTAACGTACATCAAACCGCGATGCTTTTTGGTATTAGCGCATAATTATACAAAAATTTTCATAGGGCTTCGTTACCATTTCCACCTTGGAATAAATTCCAAGGTTAATAGCTTGCATTCCTCCTAACAAACTGATACTTGCGCTTGAGGTTAAAGAACAAGCTCATACCCCAATGACTGAGCAATTATAAGCTTAATTTGACACCAATGGCGCACATGCGTCCCTGCGGGAATTAGATAATTGTGATTTTACTTGCAGCCCTAGTAGCCTTTTCCCTTGCCTCTTGGACATTAGTACCTTTCGCTAAAGCTACGCCCATTCGCCGATATGGATGAGCATTAGGTTTACCAAATAATCTAATATCTACATCTTTTTCTGACAAAGCATCCGCTACACCACCAAAAGCAATAGAATCAGATTTTTCTGAAGCTAAAATTACCGCACTGGCTGATGCTCCTAGCTGTTCTATATTAGGAATTGGCAAGCCTAAAATTGCTCGCAGATGAAGTTCAAATTCATTTAAATTTTGTGAGATTAATGTCACCATTCCTGTATCGTGAGGTCTGGGAGAAAGTTCAGAAAAAATCACTTCATCTTTGGTAATGAAAAATTCAACACCAAAAATTCCGGCTCCTCCTAACGCATCGGTGACTTTGATGGCTATTTCTTGAGCTTTTAATATTTTGTCTTCAGAAATTTCTGCCGATTGCCACGACTCTTGATAATCTCCTCTTTCTTGGCGATGACCAATAGGAGAACAGAAAATAGTGGGTGCATTCCACTGTTTAATTGTCAGTAAAGTTATCTCAATTTCAAAATTAATAAATTCTTCTACGATGACTTTTTGACTGTCTCCTCTAGAATTAGCAATCGCATAATTCCAAGCCTTCTCAACTTCACTCTTCTCTTGCACTACGGACTGGCCTTTACCAGAGGATGACATCACAGGTTTAACAACATTAGCAAACCCAATTTCATCAGAAACTGCAATCAATTCTTCTAGAGTTGTTGCATATCCATATTTAGCCGTTCTGATGCCTAATTGTTGATGTGCCAGTTCTCGAATTCTATCGCGGTTCATTGTATAGTTAGTAGCAGCCGCAGTCGGTATAACTGTAATCCCTCGCTGCTCAAATTCGATCAGTTTTTCTGTTCTGATTGCTTCAATTTCTGGTATAATAATGTATGGCTGATGTTTTTTGACTACAGCTTCTAAATCATCAGCACTGAGCATAGAAATAACTTCATAAGCATCAGCAACTTGCATAGCTGGAGCATTGGCGTAGCGGTCAACGGCAATCACATAATTACCAAGACGTTGAGCAGCGATCGCAAATTCTTTGCCTAGTTCTCCTGAACCCAGCAACATCAATTTCTGGGGCAATTTAATACTCATTAACTTATCCAGGTCAATCTCAATTTAATAATTTTATAATTTTGTGTGTTTTAATTACCATTTTCTCAAGAATTAAATCTAGCTCCGCGTAGTTGTAAATCGTGACGTTGCAAATCATTTAAACCAGTACCTACACCAAACTGACAGTTATTTACTAGAGCGTCTAACCAAATAGTCTCATTAAGAGTTGCACCTCGTAAATCTGCATTTCTCAAATCGGCTTTTGTAAAATTTGCAAATAAGAGGTCTGCATTAACTAAACTGGTATTTTGCAGATTTGCTTTTGATAGATTTCCTCGAATTAAGTTTACCCCATCTAAAATTAATCCAGATAAATCTGCTCCTATAAGATTAGGAAATTTTAGCTGACTTGGATATTTAAAAAACCGCATCATACAGATGATGTTTGCTTCATTTAAGCGGATTTTTGTTAAAAATTCATAACGAGCGATGCCCAATTGCTTAAGAATTTGTAGACGCTCTAGGGGACTTTGTTCTAAAAACTGGATAGCTGTGTAGCGTAAGTGTTGAGTAGGGATATCTAACATGATTTTTAAATTGCCGTGATATTTGTGTTAATAAAAAAATTAACAGATGATGTAGGCAAATAATAGATAATATAGCAGTCTAAAACCATTTATGAAAAACAATAACCCCGACTTATTAAAGAAATCCGGGTTCTAACTTTATCGATAACTACTTACCTAACATCCTGCCAAGAATGCTTTCGTAGCAGATTCGTATGCTAATCTTACCTGCCTTGTCAACTGCAAGTTTAACCTATCAGTATCGTTACTCAGGCAAGTTTGGCGATCGTCGGCATCAAAAAAATTAAAAACAGATGTAAATAAAGTCTAAATTAGCCAGGTGATAGTAACAATTGTCAAATTAATAGCGATCGCCATTAATATAAATCTCACCCATAGTTGGTTCCTCAGCAGTTGCCAACATGCGGATGAGAGTCGTTTTACCTGCGCCATTCGGGCCAATCAGTCCATATACTTCCCCCGCCTGGATTTCTAAATCAATATTATTGACAGCAACATGCCGATCAAATTGCTTAGTTAGTCTACGGGTGCAAATTGCTAATTCTTTTACCATCGCTGCTGGGGTGCGGCTTGTGATTAACACTTAACCTAACCTCTTTCTACAACTTCTGTCAGGCTGGTTTCGGAAATTGAAACTGACTTTATATAACTGTACGTTCGCTCATTTTTGATATACAAGATTTAATTAAGCCTTACAGTGCGTGTAATTCAGGCGATTCAATGGATTCAGGCATTTTTGTTTTGCATAGAGCTTTTGCCATTTTATGATTTATCCTATCCCTGTGCCTTAAATAATCGTCTCTGAGAGCCTTCTATGATGGTCATAAATTGTACTTACAAGTAATGATTTACTTAAAAGTAGCCGTTTTCCTTTTGCATTAAGCCTTTAATTCCGCTTCGACTTTCAAAATAAGCGAACGCACAGTATTTAGTAAAATTCTCAGATTAAAACTTGACTATTTAGCCTAGTAGTCCACTAAAGAAACTTTTCTTAAAGGTGATTTAGGAATGGCTCATAAGCGGTAACTTGATCTGGAACGTCGAGCCTTTACCCTCATTGCTCATCACATGAATGTGACCGCCGTGAGCCTGGACAATTTGTTGAGCGATCGCCAATCCCAACCCAAATCCGCCGCTTTCTCTGGCACGTTCTGTATCAACCCGGTAAAAGCGATCAAAAATGTAAGGTAAATCTGCCTCTGGAATTCCAATTCCAGTATCGATGACCTGAATTACTGCCCGATCTGGATGAGGTTCTAAGCGTAACCAGACAGTTCCACCAGACGGAGTGTAATTGCAAGCGTTGTTGAGTAAGTTTTCCACAGCTAGCCGCAGCAAATCGGGATCAGCCGACAACTCAATAGGTTGTTCTGGTAAATGGCTGATCAACTCGATCGACGCTTTTGCAGCAACAGTATTGTAATAAATAACTAAATTCTCTAGCAAGTTATTAAGATTAACCTTTTTGAGAGATTCGGGAGTTAATTTTCCCTGATGCCGTGCCAACAGTAATAAGTTATTGACCAAGGTACTCATCGACTTGGCGCTATCGATGATGTTCTCCACTGAGGGATGAATTTGGGGATGGTCTGCTGCCATTAATAACCCAACTTGGGCATTAGTCAAAATCGCAGAAAGGGGCGATCGCAACTCATGAGAAGCATCTGATGTGAAGCGTTGCAGTTGATTATAGGCTAGCTGAACAGGCTGCATAGCTATGCCACTGAGTACCCAACCTGTAAGTCCAATTAACCCCAGTGCTACAGGTACAGCAAGGGTCAATATTAACTGAAATTCTCTAAGCTCGTTTTGAGTTTCTGTCAGTGGGATAGCAACTTGCAGATAACCGATCACCGAATTTCCGCCTTGAACAGGTAGCGTGACTTGACGAAGCCAAAACGTCTTACCTGTAAACTGGTCAACAGACTTAATCGTGAGAAACTCAGATGCTATTTCTAACTGCTCTGGAGGTGGAGTACCAAAAAAACGATTGAGTTTGCCATTGGGGTCATACCAGCGAATATACACCAGTTCAATATCAGCAGGGTGAGAACCACTACCCAATAGCGGTATATTGCTCAGATCGACTTGTTTTTGTCCTTGATACAGCCGATACTGCGAACTGGCTGCCATTAGCTCTGCTCTTTTATAAAGCAGTTGATCTAATGCTTTGAGCTTATCTTTTACCTCAAGATTGTAAATGACTCCAGCAAAGAGAATCAGAATGCACCCCATTGAAAGGGTAAACCAACGAGCTAAGTTACGACGACTGCGGTTAAACACAACTCATGCTAATTCGTAATTCGTAATGACGCTCTCTACGGGACGCTAAAAGCGTAGCTTGCTTCTCTCAAAGAGTACGCGGACTCGCTTTGCGCGTCGTTAACTAATTACAATGCTTTTCGAGTAATTGAACTATACTACTTCCTATTCTCTACTCTGAATCTCAGCTATATCAAATTTCAAGATGTTTTTGGAGGGTTGAGGCGATAGCCCATGCCATAGACGGTTTCAATCCAATCGGCTGCTGCTAATGTTTGCAAACGTTGGCGAAGTTTACGAACTAGAACGGTGATTGCATTGCTTTCTGGCTCACTACCCCACTCCCATACGGCTTGTTCAATTTGGTTGCGAGTCAAGACTTGCTTAGGATGACGCATGAAGTACTCTAGCAACTGAAATTCTTGGCTGGAAAGGGATACGATCGCCCCTTGTCGCTCCAAAATTAGTGTATCGAGATGAAGTTGCAAGTCTGCCAACCAGAGGGTGTCTCCTTGCCAGAGGGGCGATCGCCTCCTCAATGCCCGCACCCGTGCCATGAATTCCACAATATCAATCGGTTTGACCAGGTAATCATCTGCTCCGGCATCTAATCCTATGACTTTATCGGGTGTGGTATCCTTGGCCGTGATCATTAATACAGGAGCTGTTTTTCCTGCCGCCCGATACTGTTGACACAAACTTACTCCACTAATCCGAGGTAACATCCAATCCAAAATCAGCAGGTCATATTCTTTTTCAGCCAAAAGCCATTGAGCGGTTTCACCATCCTTGACACCATCAACGCTGTGTCCAGCCTGAGAGAGAACCATTTGTAACGGCATTAATTGTTTTGGATCATCCTCTACCAGTAAGATTTTCATCACCTTTATACACTTGTGCTTGTTTAGAATAATCCATTAAAGCAATCTCAACGTCTTTCATCAGTCAGATTTCAGAGGATTGTCTACCTCATTAGGATATAAATGAAGTGCGATCTAGCAAAATCAGAAGCAGGTGTACTGGTGTGGCGTATTAGTAAACGTTGGCTGCAAGGGCTGGGATTAGAGTTTTGGTTGCCTCTACCACTGGTAGCGGTTGTGTTTTGGCTTGGCTGTAATTTCCTAGCTGCTCAAGAGTTAAGCCGACCCTACTCCACAGAGAAAAAACTTCAGTCAGATACTCAACTTGAAGCACGGGTATCAGTCAATGTGTTGCTCATGAACGCTGCCGTCAACCGAACTAAAAGAATTACCCAGGTAGAAGTGGAAACAGCAGACCCCATCTTGAAGCGACTGGAATTAGAACTTCCAACAATAGAATTCAGCCAAATAGAAGCGACAATTGCCCAAGAACTAGGTCTACCCCGTGAGGATGTTAGAAAGTTAGTACGCTATGAAGTTGTGGAATAACATTGATTCGATATTCAGGCTAAGAAAGAAAAAAGTAATAAAGCCCAAGTGTCAACAACTGTAAAATTCCCTACAAGCTGGCTTTTCGTAAACTAATGCTGCTCAGTCTCCTTGCGAAGTTAAGGCGGCGATCATAATTAGAGGAGATTAAACCAATACTGCCTAACACTTTTGATCGGTTGCTGATCTTACCCTTGGTGTTGCTCTCGCAAGATATAGTCCGAAAGTTTGGCAGATGAAAAACATCTTTAAGTCTTTTTAGAACCTTTTACCTTTGATCTAACTGCTTTATTGCGCTACTAAGCAGCTAGACTAAGTGTTCCATTAATTTGATTTAATCGTCCAAGCCACAAATCCTTATAAAACTCCATCTCTTGTGGAGTGAAAAGGAATTCATTACAGGAACCGTTGCCGATTAAATAAATCAAAGCAGCTTGTTCAACATGATATAGTGCTTCAATTGGAATGTAATAAGCAGCCAATTGAATAATTTTGTCTTGAATCCAATTCAGAGAAAGTTTAGGTTTCAGAGATATTTTCAAATCACTAATAGTCAAGCTATCTCGATATAAACCTACTTGATCAAATTTTCCAAAGTATTGATACTTGAAGCTTACAATGTACTGTTCTGAATAAAGACAAGCACCGAAATTTGGTAGTAATTTGTTAAGAGCCTCAATATAATTTTTATAAGAGTTACTAACTGCCTTTATTTCTCCATCTGTAAGGTAAGAGTGAAGATACGAATGAACAGTGATTCCGGTCTTAATTGCTTCATCACGAATACGTTTAGACTCTCTGATACCGACTCTATCTTCCCATTTGCGAAGAGCCTCTATAGTTCTATCATCTTGTGTCCGTTTAAGAATATTACTAACGCTATAAAAAACATTCTGCTTACTTACGGCTGCACCTTGAGTTATATAGCAAGGTTCACCCGCAAATTTTTCTCTAATTAAAATAGGTAAATGTTTTTCGTTACTATTTAGAGGATGAAGCGTACCATCACGGCTACGACGGTATAATGCTGCTTCAGGTAACAACTGTTTTTTAGTCATAGACATTACATCCATTCTCTACATGAATCTCATTTGCTTTTCTAATCTGTTGTGCTTGTGATTTTAAGCCCTTCAATGACTGCATCAAATGTGCTAATTTGCCAGGATCAGTTTCTTTCTGAATTGCTTGGCGGCAATTATGCATTTTTTTGTGTTGTGAATTAGGAACTTTTAATTCACCATCTTTAACAATGACTCCTGTTATTTTACGCGGCTTATTGCCTACATAATGCTTTTCTTTTATCCTGCTATCACGCAGTCCACAACAATAAAACTCCTTCTTAACTTGCCAAATCAACTTATCTGGTACAGATGAACCCGAAATTGTAACATCATCCATGTACACAGTTAGAGTGCATCCTTCGCTTTCTACCAGTTCATTTATTGCCTCCCACATATCTATATGAGCAAAGTAGGAAAGAACAGGACTTGATGGACTTCCAGTCGGCAGATGTCTTTTAAATGTAGAGAGTCTTGTTAAAATACCAGCAACATCTGAAGAGCATCCCATCTGCTTGTAGAAAAACGAGTAGACACGCCACGATTGGGAAGAGGGAAAATATTGTTTTATATCAAGACTCCTTACTACAGCAGCATTTACATGTGCTTTAGCATTACTTATATAAGAACGTCCCTTTGCTGGAGCGTGTATGTAATTCGGCATTTTTACTCGCTTCAAAAGCTCTTCAATTCGCTTTTGAACTTGCTTTAATGGGAGCCTTGGCTCTTCCACACGAAAGGTTTTTCCCTTTTTCGGATTGAATCTGTCTTTCTCTATGTATAGATCCTCGCAATCAGTAAGCACTTCGAGCTTTCTTCGACTTATATGCAGTAGCTTTGCAAGTCTTTCTTTAGATTTTAAGCAGTAAAAAGGTGACTGGTCTAGTGGGTACTGTTTCCATCTACTCCTCTGCATAAGAATGACCAGACCTTTCAGCAATGAAATTGAGAATTGCAATAATTTTAGAGGATACGAATGTTCTCAACTTTTCCGTTCTCACATCTTTATTTAAGCTTTCTGAGAAAAACATAATTGAGGATACAGGTATATCGAAAACCTCTGAATAACGATTAAGTAAGTCAAGCGTTGGAATTTTTTTACCAGATTCGATTTCTGAAAGATAAGACTTGGATATTCCTAACTTTTCCGCCAATTCTTTTTGCGCTAAATCGTGGAATACCCTAATCAACCTAAGAGCTTCATTGAGCATATTTAACCTCCTTATCGAGAAGGTTGGAAAGGGATTTGTATAGAAGAGTTAGCAGCCTAGTCCTGCAACAACTCGATCAGCCACTTCACTATATGGAAAATGACTGGGCCAACTTGAAATAGCAGACGGAGCGTTTGAGGTTTGCAGAGCCTTTTCAGGTACTGCTTATACTTACGCTTTTTTGACTGCTGCTGCCGTTTGTCGGGGTCTTGGTTGTTCATAAGGAACTCCTTAACTGGGGGTTTGATTGCACTCATTCACTTATTGCAAATGAGTGTTGCCTCAAACAAACCGGAGAACGGCAGTTTAAACTCTCCCTATACATAGCGCAGCAGGTTGCCTTGGCTGCGCTTGTGTGCTTAGTGATATAGTAGTTATCCAGAACTAGTAATTGTTTCAGCTTTTACACCTTTTAGCTTCCGCTTATAGTGGTATAACTGAAATATTTCTAAATAGTTTTACTACTATTAAGTTACCTAATAAACACAGTAGAAGATGGTTTCCTATCTTCCTCAGACCACAAAAGCGATCCAGTGAGTGGCAAATATCATCCTTTACCCGACTAAACCTAATATAGCATAAGTTTTTGAACTTTGTTCGCTATTAGCAAACTTTTTTCTAAATTCCATTGATAAGACTTGAAACCATAACCTATCAAGGGTTCTGGCATTACACAATTGGTAACGTGTCCTAAGTTGCATCTATTTGGCTAGACTTGTGCATTCACTTGAGTAGTCGTAGTTTGATTAATGCGTTTTGCCTTGGTTTTTAATGTTTGGTTCATGGCTTCAAACCCTTGGCGAACGTCGATATTTAATCGACGGTTTAATCTGATTGCTGCTCTCTATAATTATGAGTTTTGTCTCCCCAAAATCAAATCTTCCTGAGCGACTTTTGCAAGAGGTCTACTGAAGACAAAGCTAAGTTTACAGGCTTTTTCGTCTTAACCGAACCGTATTGGGCAACTAGACAATGTATCTCACTTTCTGCCCTGCTAGCAACTTTCAACAGGTGATGCTAACAGTTGACTTGAAAAAACGCTAATAGTGACGTTATTGCATCAATGGAGCGTCATGGAAAGCGGAAAAGTATTATTTTTTGTTTACTGCATTAAATGCTTACCATGAAAATTTAATATGTATGTAATGCATCCATCCACTTCCTTGCGTCAAGGTGGTGAAGTTTCAGCCGGAATTGCAGGGATATTGTTTGGAGAAGAGCGATGAAGGTGCGTACTGTTTCTGTACTCTATGCGATCGCGGCTTTGTTGATTTTTCCCGCTCCTGCTCGGTCTGCGATCGAAAAGGTTGTTGGAGGTAGTAGTGTTCATCAGGGTGAAACACGCCGTATTACTGTGATCGGAGATGGGATTGATTTTGCGACTTCGGTCGCTTCCTCGGATGCGCGGATTGGTGTCAGGCTTCTCAGTAAGAAAGGACTTGGACAGGGCAGAGCAAAAGGGCAAATTGTACTAGAAGTTGCTGTGCCTCTCAATGTCCCTAAAGATCAGAACTTTAACCTGACGGTTAAAATCGCTCCAAACCTTTATTATTCCAAGGGAGGTTCTGAAACGGTTCGGCTGAATGTGCGGGAATATCCCAACAGTTCATGGAGACCTTTCTTTCATTTTGCTCCTTCATGGGGATGGATGAACGATCCCAACGGTCTTGTCTATGTAAACGGAACGTACCATCTCTACTATCAGGCAATTCCGTTCTCCCGGGATCTTAATGGCCAAATTAACTGGGGACATGCAGTTAGCACCGATCTGGTTCACTGGTCTGGGCGCAGAGACGCGATGTTCAGTCCGTCAATGGATCTCCTTCCCAGTAGCGACGATCAAAATCAAGTCTGGTCTCCTTTCTCAGGGTCTGCGGTGACTGTTAGTGGTGAGGCAGCAAGACAGTTCCCCTGCGACTGCTCAAACCTCTGTGTTGCTTCTATATTCACCAAGAACACTCCGATTATCTCACTCCAGGATCAATGGCTTGCGGCTAGCTGCAATGGGGGCGAGTCCTTTAAAACACCGGAGAGTGTGTTGCCTAACTTGACACCTCCTAAGCCAGATTTTCGAGATCCGAAGGTATTCCCCTATAAGGGGCGCTGGATTATGGTGTTAGCGGTTGGAGATAAAGCGGAACTTTACGAGTCTGCGAATCTGAGACAATGGAATCTCCTATCGTCTATCCCGCTCTACAGCAGCCTCACCACTTTAGGTCCTTTCGTCGAAACCCCAGATTTGTTTGAGTTACCGATCAGCAATTCGGGGACGAACCAAACCAAGTGGATACTGACCTACAGCGAAGGTTTCCTTCCGCCTGTGGTATGCCAGGGTCTTCGAGACAGTACCGGAATGCCGCTCACTGACCCCAAACTCAAAAAGGACTGTGAAAAGTCCCGGAAATTTACCTCACGTAGCTTCTATATCGTCGGCGAATTTGATGGGAAGCAGTTCAAGCAGGAGTCACAGCCTCGACCTATAGATTTTGGCTCAGATTTTTATGCGCCTCAAACCTGGTCTGGCACTCCAGGACGACGCATCCTGGCTGGCTGGCAAAATAATTGGCATTACGCCCACCAAACTCCAACAACGCCGTGGCGAGGACAATTAAGCATTCCGCGAGACTTGGGGTTGATGAGAGATTCTGGCACCTATTGGCTGACTCAAACTCCGGTTCAAGAACTAGCGCTTCTAAGAAATTCTGCGCTTGGGCGTGTAACTCGGTTGCGGGATAAACCCTTGACTAACAAGACGCCAGAGGAGCTGAAGAATTTTCGTTCCACTGCATTCGATGCTGATCTAGCAATTGATGTAGCTGGTTTGCCCAAAGTGAACTCCCAAATCAAGATTCATCTGCGATCGGGTAATACAGCGCAAGGAATGGTATTGGCATGGCGACGTACTGCTGCCGACAAGGGAGAGTTATCACTAACGCGCTCTGCTTCTGAAGCCGGTGGATCGACTTCAGAATTAAAACAACAAGAGTCTGGGTTTATCGGTAAATGGTTGTCTGTCTCTCTTCCTTTTGCAGCATCCACAATTGAGCGACTCGTATCAAACTTCAGGAATGCCCAACCCAATCAAAGCTCGCAGATCACTCAGGTGCCTGTTGTGACACGTGGCACTAATAATAGCCTCTTAAAACTTCGGATTCTCGTGGATCGAAGTTCGGTAGAAGTGTTTGCGGGCGATGGACGCGTAGTGTTAAGCAGTTTATTCTTTCCCAATTCAGCCAATAAAGAGTTCAAGCTGTATGCAACAGGGGGAAATGCAAAGATAGTGAGCTTAGTTATATACCCGTTCAGTGATGACTGATGATTTCAGATAACGACTGCAAACTAATCAATTATCAGTGCGTAGACGCTTCCTCAGCTTGTCGCCAGACATCGCCTTATTGATGTTCTAAGCGACTATGTATCTCACTCCCTGCCTTGCTGTCAACTCTCAACAGGTGATGCTAGCAGTTGACTTGAAAAAGCGATTTAGCGATTTAATGAAGTAGTCGTAGTTTGATTAATGCGTTCTGCCTTGGTTTTCAATGTTTGGTTCATGGCTTCAAACCCTTGACGAACATCGATATTTAATCGACGAGCCAGCAGAGGTACTAGTAAGCCCTGGAAAGATGCTTGCTGAATGAAGCGGACCCGTAGGCGTAGCCCGTCGTAGACATCGCTTCCTAGCGGTTCAATGATAAAGCTGTGTTCACCGTCAAATAATCCTGGGATCAAAAAGTGCCCTAACCAGCGCAATTTGCGATTAGGTTCTACCGTAATCACAGTAGGTCGAAAGATCATAATATCTGTACCCGGAGGCTGAAAGTGAACGGTTAGCTGTGCCCCTTCACTTAGCGAACCACTAATTTGACGAATAAACAGATTCCAATGTGGAAAACTGGCAAAATCAGTGAGTAAGTTCCATACTTGCTTATCGGATGCCTGAATTTCGATTTCAGTATAGATTTTCATGGGTATGAGTTGATAGAAAAACCAGCATTAAAACGGTTATTCCTGCTAAAAATAACCCCATGTATTCTAGTCTTAGTAATCGAAAAACCCAAAAATTACGGGTGAAGGCAGGCAGATAAAGCAGGGGGAGCAGGGGAAGAAAATAACTTAATTTTTTTACCATAAAATAAATTCCGCAAAGTCTCTTTGGTGGAGTACGAGTAAACTAGATTGTTTCTTGTCAAATAATGAATACTATTCGTGCAAAACTCACATTTGAACAGCAAAATTTTTCAAAATTCTGGCGGTTGGTAGACAGTTGTCAAGGAATTACTGACGTTGAACAACCAGGACGGAACATGGAGCGTGATGAACGACGTGATTGCTCACACTTCCTGCTAAAAGTTCGGCAAATCCTTTAAGTCCTCTACGACCAAGCACAATCAAATCTGCTCCCCAACTCCGGGCTAAATGACAGATGTTAGTCCCAGGCTCTCCTGTTTGATAACTGTATTCTGCCATAATGCCTAGTATTTTCGCTTTCTGATAGTACAACTGGAGTAAACTTTGTGCCTGTTGTGTTTCTATTTCCAGGTCTACTAAGTTCACAGTGAGTTGATTAGAAGCTGCTAGCTCAATGCTGTAACCAATCATTAATTGAGCAGCATCTCTTTGGGCTAACTCCAGCGCTTTTACAAACACTTTTGCAGTCGCAGGTGAATCATCGACCGCCACCAAAATCTTCTTAAAGCTCATATCTAGCTCCAATAATCAATTACTTCATTCACATTTGTTGTCTTTTAGCTTGAGGGACAAATGTGATTTAAAAGTGAAATTGAGTAGGATAAGCAATTTATTCACTTTTCGTTCACATTCATCAGCAATCCTGGAAAAGAAGCAGAGAAACGAAACTAAGCTAACTGAGGTTTAAAACGAATCTCTTACCTAATACGGTTCCTGCTCACACTAGAAAACTATAGTTTTTTATTATTTGGAGATTAATAAAGCTTCGTTTTAAACTTACTGATTTTGATAGGAGATATTGTGATGAATTTCAGTCCAGTTAAAAATGCAATCGGTATCATTTATACCCGTCAGGCTGCAACACAGGTGCTTGATGAACTCAGAGCGATTGACTTTCCCATGCAGAAAATTTCTGTATTCACTTTAGACTCTGAAGACGAAAAGTTGCACGAGGATGCAAATGCAGGTAAACATCCCATAACTCCGATCGAAGGTGCTAAAGCAGGTGCAATTACAGGAGGAACAACTGGGGGCTTCCTGGCACTTACAGCCGGACTTGGCGTATTAATTATTCCCGGTTTTGGGCCGGCATTAGCGGTTGAATCTGTAGTGAGTACACTGCTGGCGGGTGGAGCGAGTGCGATTTTTGGCAGTGTTTATGGCGCATTTCAAGGTTGGTTTGCTCCCGAAAGGCAACCTAGACTCTGTGAGCCAGCCACCTGCCAAGAAAAATTTTTGGTGAAGGTAGAAGGAACAACAGATGAAATCTGGCAAGCAGAATCGATTCTCAATTATTGGGGTGTGCAGGAATGGCATATTTATGAACTTAGCAAAAGATTCTCGTAATAACACCAATTTGAAAAAAGAAAAGTACAGATTCAAACAGAGAAATCCCTATTAAATCTGATGAGTCTTAATTACGAATGACGAATTAATTTTTGGAGACTGAGATGACAGCAGATACGATCGCTACAAATACTTTTGCCCAAACAACAAAAGATTTACTCAACTATGAATGGCATACTCTGGGTGAACAAAAGGTTGTGCAAACGTTAGCCAGCCATCCGGAAGCAGGTTTAACCCATGAAGAAGCTACCAAACGACACCAGCAGATGGGTGCAAATCAACTGACTGGTAAAAGTGGAAAAAGTCCTTGGCTACGATTTTTAGAGCAATTTAATCAACCACTACTATATATTTTGCTGACGGCGGGAGTAGTAACGCTGCTGCTGCAAGATTGGATAGATGCGGGAGTAATTTTTGCCGTCACCCTAATTAACGTCATCATTAGCTACATTCAAGAATCTAAAGCAGAAGGCGCGATCGCTGCTCTATCCAAAGCCGTCACTACGGAAGCAACTTTGATTCGCGATGGTCAAAAAACTCGTTTGGCTTCTACTGAACTTGTTCTGGGTGATTTGGTATTGCTGGCATCTGGGGATAAAGTACCCGCCGATCTGCGGCTATTAAGTGTGCGTGGGTTGCAAGTTGACGAGTCTGCCTTAACAGGCGAATCCGTTCCGGTTGAGAAAGCAACGGCATCGCTGGCTGTGGAAACACCGTTAGCCGAACGCAGCAATATGGTGTACGCAGGAAGTTTCGTTAGTTTTGGACAGGCAGAAGGGATTGTAGTAGCGATCGCAGATGCCACTGAAACCGGTCGCATCTCGCAGTTAATTGAAAGCAGCACAAATCTGAAAACACCGCTGACACGAAATATTGACAAGTTTAGCAAAAGCTTGTTGTATGTCATTTTATGTTTAGCTGCCCTGACATTTGCAGTCGGATTAGGACAGGGTGAATCTTGGATTGATGTTTTCAAAGCGAGTGTAGCTCTGGTAGTCAGCGCGATTCCAGAAGGATTGCCTGCAATTGTTACCGTCACTTTAGCGATCGGAGTTTCCCGGATGGCACGACGTAAAGCAATTATTCGCAAGCTACCCGCAGTGGAAACCTTGGGAAGTACCACTGTTATCTGCTCTGACAAAACTGGGACGTTAACTGAAAATCAGATGACGGTTCAAAAGATTTATGCGGGTGGACAACACTACACCGTTAGCGGTATTGGTTATGCCCCAGACGGTGAAATCCTAATGGATCAACAGCCTGTTGATTTTAATGCAGATGGACATATTGCTCTTTGGGAATCCCTGGAAGCAGGATTGCTCTGCAATGATTCTCACATCGAATGGGGAGATGGACAGTGGGACTTAGTAGGAACCCCAACCGAGGGAGCATTGATTACGGCTGCCAATAAAGCGGGATTGACGCAAGGGAATCCAGAGCAAGAATTACGTAGAATAGACACCATTCCCTTTGAGTCTCAATTCCAGTATATGGCGACTTTGCATGAATTAGATGCAAAGCAAGAGCTGAATGTGATTTATCTCAAAGGTTCTGTAGAGGCAATTCTTCAACGATGCGATCGCATGTTCGATGCTCAAGGACAACTCGCTCGTCTCAATCCTGCCGCAGTGGAACAGGAAGTTGCTGATATGGCAAACCAAGGGTTACGAGTGCTAGCTTTTGCCAGCAAAGAAGTTGCCACTAAGCGATCCTTGGATCGCAATGATATTGATCGAGGACTGGTGTTTCTGGGACTTCAGGGCATAATCGATCCGCCTCGTGAGGAAGCGATCGCCGCAGTGAAAGCCTGTCAATCTGCCGGGATTCAGGTGAAGATGATCACTGGGGATCATGCGCTCACAGCAGCTGCGATCGCCCGCCAAATGGAAATTTGCTCGACTGAAGAACAGGTTTTCACCGGACAGCAATTAGCGCAGATGGATGAAAAAGAATTCGCCCAAGCGGCTGAACAAGGTATGGTATTTGCGCGAGTTGCCCCAGAACAAAAATTGCATCTGGTAAAAGCGTTGCAGTCTCAGGGTGAAATTGTTGCCATGACTGGAGATGGTGTCAATGATGCTCCCGCTCTCAAACAGGCAGATATTGGTGTAGCGATGGGCATAGCCGGGGCAGAGGTGGCCAAAGAATCGGCGGATATGCTTCTAACTGACGATAACTTCGCCTCAATAGAAGCTGCTGTGGAGGAAGGACGTGGTGTTTACCGCAACTTGCGAAAAGCGATCGCCTTCTTGCTACCGATCAACGTGGGAGAATCCATGACGATTTTGATTGCCATTCTCCTGGCTACTGTGCTTCCCATCTTACCAATCCAAATTCTCTGGTTGAACATGGTCAGTTCAGTAGGGTTGATTGTTCCCCTTGCCTTTGAGCCAAAATCTGGACAGGTGATGCAGCAACCACCACGCAACCCTAGAGAAAAGCTTTTATCAGGTAGTTTACTTAAGCGCATATTAGCGATTTCTGTTTTCAATTGGGTGGTAATTTTTGGGGTGTTTCAATGGATACTTCAAACTACAGGCAATGAAGCCTTAGCTCGCACGATGGCGATTAATGGATTGGTGGCAGCAGAAGTCTTTTACCTGTTAAGCATTACCCAGTTTTTACCATCTCTAGTCGTGAGAATCCAAGGTAAACGCACACCCGTAGCTTATGCACCTGCGATCGGAATTGTGGCTGTGGTGATTTTACAATGTCTGTTCAGTCAGTGGAGCATGATGAATCAAGTGTTTGACACCACACCTTTAACATTTATCCAAGCTCTCATTTGCATGGGTGTAGGTTTGCCAGTGGTGTTTATAGCTCTCATCTTGCAGCGTTTCGATCCGCTCAACTAGGGATATAGAAGTCCGATAGTGGTTTTATCTAATGCCAAATGATTACGTTAGAGCCGCACCCAAATAAATTAAAAACTCCATCAGTACATTTTGCTAGGTATGATATTTAATCTGCAAGCATTTACCCAGAAAAACTAGCTATGACCCAGAACTACCGCATTACTCTACTCCCCGGCGATGGCATTGGCCCTGAAATTATGGCAGTGGCGGTAGATGTACTGAAAGTCGTAGGGAAGCAATTTGATCTAAAGTTTGAATTCCAAGAAGCCCTCATCGGTGGTGCAGCAATTGATGCCACAGGTGAACCTCTACCATCCGCCACTCTAGATACCTGCCGTAACAGTGATGCTGTATTACTCGCTGCCATTGGTGGTTATAAGTGGGATTCCCTGCCATCCAATTTACGCCCAGAAGCAGGTTTGTTAGGATTACGTGCAGGTTTAGGATTATTTGCCAATTTGCGCCCAGCGAAAATTTTGCCCCAGCTAATCGACGCCTCGACTTTGAAACGCGAAATTGTCGAAGGTGTGGATATTATGGTGGTGCGTGAACTCACTGGTGGGATTTACTTCGGTAAACCCAAAGGGATTTTTGCCACAGAAACTGGTGAAAAACGCGGTGTAAATACAATGGTTTACACCGAATCAGAAATCGAACGCATTGGACGAGTGGCTTTTGAAGCGGCACGTAAACGCGGTGGGAAACTTTGTTCGGTGGATAAAGCAAACGTATTAGAAGTATCTCAGTTGTGGCGCGATCGCATCATCCAACTTTCTGCGGAATATCCAGATATCGAACTCTCTCATTTATATGTAGATAATGCTGCTATGCAGTTAGTACGCGCTCCTAAGCAGTTCGATACTATTGTCACAGGCAATTTGTTTGGTGATATTCTCTCTGATGCTGCTGCCATGCTCACGGGTAGTATTGGGATGTTACCCTCAGCTAGTTTGGGTGCTTCTGGGCCTGGTGTATTTGAACCAGTTCATGGTTCCGCCCCAGATATTGCTGGACTTGATAAAGCTAACCCTCTAGCAGAGGTTTTGAGTGCGGCGATGATGTTACGCTACGGTTTAGACCAACCAAAAGCGGCAGATCACATCGAACAAGCCGTATTGCAAGTTTTAGAACAAGGCGATCGCACCGGTGATATAATTTCTCCAGGAAAAAATCTTTTAGGTTGCCGCGCTATGGGCGATGCACTGATTTTAGCTCTTGAAGGAAAATAATTAAATAATGCCACTTGGGCAATTTGGCAACCTTTGCTATAAGTTTCGGGTAGACTAAAAGGAAATCTAGCAATCAAATAACAGTCGATAGTGTACGCATTACGACAAGGTCAAGTAAATTTTACCGCCCCAAAGAACCAATCGCCTTTGATTGATCCCGCCCTAATCAGAGCCGCCGGGCAGATATACTATACTCACTGTGAAGTACATCCCGAAATAGCAGGGCAACCTTCCGGTGTAGCAATTAATCGTGTGACTCATCGAGGTAAGGTTATTTTCACTAACCAACCAGTACTTTTACCTCAAGAATGTTTTGTACCGTTGAGTCAAATAGAATCGCACATGTATTAGTCATTGGTCATTGGTCATTAGTCATTAGTCACGTGTACTGAGCGACTTGTGCCGAGCGTTCGCGTAGCGTCTCGCAGAGAAGCCGAGGTAAGCCGAAGTATTAGTTCTCGACAAAGGACAAAAGATAAACGACAAATGACACAGGACAAATGACAAAGGACAAATGATTGTATGGACATTTTGTTCGCCATTCCGGCGAGTGTAATGGTCTTTGCTTTGGGTGCATCTATTGGCAGTTTTATTAACGTTATTGTTTATCGGCTACCTGCTGGGTTGTCAATTCTTTGGCCGCCCTCTCGTTGTCCCCACTGCTTAAACCAGCTAAAAGCTTACGACAATGTACCAGTATTTGGTTGGATTTCGTTAAGAGGGCGGTGTCGATATTGCAAAAGCAAAATTGCTGTCCGTTATCCTGTGGTAGAAGGGGTAACGGGCATAATTTTTTTACTAGTTTTTTTGGTATTCCAAGTTTCGACTTTAACAATAGGCTATTGGGCTTTTTGTAGTTGGTTATTGGCGCTATCGCTTATCGACCTAGACACAATGACTTTACCCAATCCACTTACTCAGTCGGGTTTGGTGGTGGGGATTCTGTTTCAAATGGTGGTTGGTTTTTTACCAGAGGTTAGTTTTGTGGCATTGGTAAATCACCTGATGATGGCGATAGTCGGTGCAGTATTGGGCTTATGGCTGTTCGATGCGATCGCCCTATTAGGTTCAATTGCCTTTGGTAAAACTGCAATGGGTGCAGGTGATGCCAAGTTAGCAGCCATGATGGGAGCCTGGTTAGGCTGGAAATATTTGCTCTTAGCTAGTTTTATTGCTTGTGTGCTAGGAGCGTTAATTGGTAGCAGTGTAATTATGCGTAGACGCAAAACTGCAAGCCAAGAGACATCGCTACCAAGGTTAGGACAAAAGATGCCTTTTGGCCCTTTTCTGGCTTTAGGATCTGTAATTACTCTATTTAGCGGCGAAGCCCTTTTGTCTAGCTACCTGCGGTTATTTTTTCCAGCGTCTTGAACTGAGTGGGGAAGAGGCAGGGGAGCAGGGG
>NZ_CAXTNE010000010.1:0-59123 GCF_964245445.1 uncultured Nostoc sp. | reverse complement strand
TTTGAACTGGATGAATCCACCTTTGAACTCCGTTAATGAGTCTTTGATATTAAATACGCTGCGTAAGCGTACCCTTCGGGGATCTTGCTACGCGTAGCGTCTCGTAGAGAAGCTCGTCGTAGACATCGCACCTTTGCCAAAACCTACCAGCTAGCCAATAATCTGATCTACTAAACAAAACGCACACCAATTATGATTAGTGTGCGTCTGCGGTTAGATTTTAGAAATTCTCGAACTTAGCGATCGCATCCTTCATCTTATCCACCACCTCATCTACAGGGATAACTCCCAATTCCCCAGAGGCGCGGGTACGGATACTCAAGGTGTTGGTTTCCACTTCCTTCGCTCCCACCACAGCCATCACGGGTATTTTTTCTTTCTCTGCATTGCGAATTTGTTTACCCAAGCGATCGCCACTGGTATCAACTTCTGCGCGGATTCCCAATGCTCTCATTTTCGTCACTACATCTTTAGCAAAGTCTAGCTGTGTGTCACCCACTGGTAGTAATCTAGCTTGCACTGGCGCTAACCACAAAGGGAAATCCCCCGCATATTCTTCAATTAAGATCCCAATTAGTCGTTCGAGCGAACCAAAAGGCGCACGGTGAATCATCACTGGACGTTTGCGAACACCATCTTCGGCAACGTATTCCAAATCAAAGCGTTCTGGCAAGTTGTAATCTACCTGCACAGTTCCTAATTGCCACTCCCGATCTAGGGCATCACTAAAGATAAAGTCGAGTTTGGGGCCATAAAATGCCGCTTCTCCAATACCTTCAAAGTGATCCATCCCCAAGGTTTCAACTGCACGGCGAATTGCACCTTCGGCTTTGTCCCAAACTTCATCTGAACCGATGTACTTATCACTAGCAGGATCGCGGAAACTGAGTCTAGCTTTAAAGTTCTTCAGTTGCAGCTTATTGAACACCGACAAAATCAAATCCACTACACTGAGAAATTCGCTATCTAGCTGTTCTGGGGTGACGAACAAGTGAGAATCATCTACAGTAAAACCGCGCACCCGCGTTAAACCGCCCAATTCCCCTGATTGTTCGTAGCGGTAAACAGTGCCAAATTCCGCCAAGCGCATCGGTAGTTCTCGATAAGAGCGTAACTCACTCTTATATATTTGGATGTGGAAGGGGCAGTTCATCGGCTTCATAACGAAGCCCTGTTCCTGTGCAGCAGCTTCTTGATTATCTGCCATTAAAGGGAACATATCTTCTTTATATTTCTGCCAATGTCCAGAGGTTTTAAATAAGTCTACTCTGGCAATGTGAGGCGTTACTACAGATAAATAACCCCGTTTTAACTGTTCTTGCTTGAGGAAGTCTTCTAAAGTACTCCGTAACAGAGTGCCTTTGGGTGTCCACAAAGGTAAACCCGGCCCCACTAAATCAGAGAATACAAATAATCCCAGTTCCTTACCCAGTTTCCGGTGATCTCGTCGCAGCGCTTCTTCTTTACGTCGCTTATATTCAGCGAGTTGTTCTGGACTTTCCCAAGCGGTAGCGTAGATGCGTTGTAATTGGGCTTTAGTTTCATCCCCACGCCAATAAGCACCAGCAACGCTTTCTAGTTCAATTGCCTTGGGGTTTAATTCACTGGTATTTTCCAGATGAGGCCCCGCACACAAATCCCACCATTCATTTCCCAGGTGGTAAATCGTGATTGGTTCCTCTTTGATATCTGCCAGGATTTCTAGCTTGTAAGGTTCGTTAATTCTCTGAATTCGGCGTTCGGCTTCTTCGCGGCTGACTTCTTCTCGAATAACCGCCAACTTGCGATTAATAATCTTCGCCATCTCTTTCTTGATGGCTTTGAGATCATTTTCGCTAAATGGTTCTGGATTGTCGAAGTCGTAGTAAAAACCGTTTTCAATCCAAGGGCCGATTGTAACTTGCGCCTTGGGAAACAGCTTTTGTACTGCCATTGCCATAACATGGGAAGCAGTGTGGCGAATCTTCTTTAGGTTCTCCGATTCGCTGGTACGCGGTAAATAAATTTTTTCAACTTGTTCTGACTGTTCGGACTGATTTGATGAATTTGGCGACATTGGCTGCTGAACCATTGGCGAAGTGATTACAAAAGGTGATTTATCTGAATCTGTAGGCTTATTCAACTATAACGACTTTGATTTTTGCTTTTTTCACCTTTATCTTCCAACTACTGACTTAATTTGTGATAGGGGATAAAGATAAATTTTTCATCGGTTCAGTGAGTATCAAACTCAGGATTCGACGCGTAGGCGTAGCCCGTCGTAGACATCGCTAAATTATCTTATGAATTGCAACTTAGCGTCAGCTATACCTATAGACGCCTCTCCAAAGGAACTGTACAAACCCAATAGCAAGACTATATAATGATTTATGTGTTCTTTGTTACAAATCTTTCCGTCCTTAAATTATGAAAAAATTAAAAAAAATATTAAGAAACGTAAATAACGTTAATATTAGTAAGAAAGTTTGAAATATCCTTCTCATTTATGTCAGACTCAAATTTACCAGGGACTGATTTGCTAAAAACGGTTTTAGAACCCCTGCTGGAAGATTTTCAGCATTGGTTTACGCGATCGCGTCATTTACTCGAAACCGAGCAACTATCATTTATGAGTCACCAAGAGCAATCTGACTTGCTTTTGCGGGTTAAGCAAGCGCAGGATGAACTAAATACGGCGAAGATGCTGTTTACAGCTACTGATAAACAAGTCGGAATTGATATGGCAACATTAATGCCTTGGCATCAATTAGTAACAGAATGCTGGAATGTCGCAATGCGCTTTCGCCAAGCGCGTGAAGCCTAAGCAACAAATGTAAGCATCTGCTAAATTTTGGCAGCCTACTTAGCGATGTCTCAAGGCTAGCCCCTTTGCATCTACACAAGACGGCAAATCAGCCGTCAAAAAAATAGTAAAAAACTCTTAACACTCTTTGAATTAACAAAGTAATGTATCCTATGCTACCGTAAGTGGAATAACGGTTGACAAAAAGCTTCATATAAATGTAACAGCACAAAGAGTGCGTCAAATACTCGTCTTAACTGTGAGTCACAGTGTCGGCGAAACAAAGTGTGACAAAATCAAAATAAAGTTTTAAAAATTGCTGTTCTGGAGGAAAATTCAATGTTACACCTGCTTTACATTCTTGCTTTTACAATCCTTGCATTTATAGCTGTTGGCAACTTAATTCGTAACCTGATCATGTTCAGTTTTGATCGGGAGCGAACTTACCCAACGAATTCCTCGCCAATGAATAATCAAAGCAACTATGGTCATTATTCATCAAAAAAACAGTTTGTACCCCATCCAGAGTTATTAGATAACGCGGGCAACTTAATTAAAGAGCCACTTTTAGTAATGCGTTCGATTAACGTTGAAGATGCGCGTCAACATCTTGATGCACTTTACGAAGCATCCCCAGGACATAAAAGAGATAATTCTGAGGAAGCATAAAAAAAGTTAGGAGTTAAGAGTTTGGGTGTAAATTATTGTTGTTTTTACATCCTTAACCCTTACCTGAGAATAAATTTATTACCATCCTTGAATTTGAGGTGAGCGTGTCGGTAGGCTGGTAAGTTAATATTGTATTGTCTACTTGGGACAGGTTGAGCCTGAAAAAGTTTGGTGTGAGTGATGAAATAATTCGTGAAGCACTCAGCGAAGCTATTAGGGTGACGCAGGAACAGTTAGTAACGGCAGTATTGCTCTGTCATGAGTAGCGGGAATTATCTGCTTATGTTCGAGGTTACTAGCATAGAATAACCTGTGCTTTATTATTTAGAAGTGCATTGACCAGATTTGAGTTCATAGTAGATGGGCCACCAGTATCACAACAGGCTCGTAAGCGCGGTAAGGGCAATAGGCTTCAAGATTGGAAAAAGACAGTACGACAAGAGGCTGAAAAATATTGGTCTTCGGAACAAAAAACAGCTACCGGGTTGGTTATGCTCCAGATAACCTATTTCTATGATTCTGTTGAAATAGATGTAGACAATATAGTAAAACCTATTCAAGATGCTATTAAAGGATTAGCCTACATTGATGATAAGCAAGTAAGCGACCTCCTAGTTAGAAAGAGGAATTTATCAGGTGACTTTAAAGTAGAAGACATGACCTCGACATTGGCGGAAGGCTTTGACCGTGGCAAACAGTTCTTGCATATTGTGGTAATTG
This sequence comes from uncultured Nostoc sp., assembly GCF_964245445.1. Taxonomy (GTDB): domain Bacteria; phylum Cyanobacteriota; class Cyanobacteriia; order Cyanobacteriales; family Nostocaceae; genus Nostoc. The sequence goes on along the minus strand of NZ_CAXTNE010000010.1, from coordinate 54,952 downwards.
ATGCTCCTAACCAGGAGGTACTTACTTGATGGCAATTCCAACTGCAAACCTAGAAAGAGAGCGATTGCTGAAACTAGCAGAGGAGTATCGCCAGAAGGGTTACGAAGTTTTTTTTCATCCAAATCTAGAAGACTTGCCCGACTTCCTTAAAACCTATCGCCCCGACATGATAGTACGTCGGGGAGAAGAAAATGTAGTTATTCAAGTCAAGTCACGCTCCTCACTTAACTCTTCTTCTAATCAATACTTAAGTAATTTAGCTCAAGCGGTAGAAAGACATCCTGGTTGGAGATTTGAATTAGTAATGACCAATCCAGAGGATACAACGTATTCTCTGAAAGCAGAGGGTTCTCTTCAAGAGCATGAAATAGAATCACAGTTGCAAGTAGCAAAGCAACTTATAACGCAACATCCAAAATTAGCTCTTTTATCTTCCTGGTCTTTGGTAGAAGCAACTTTGAGACTTCTTGCCCAAAAAGAAGAGCTAAGTTTAGAAAGATTTGATCCACGCTACTTAATAAACCAATTAGTAAGTGAAGGTGTAATTTCAAAATCTGAGTATCAATTACTAATGAATTTACTCCCATTACGTAATTCTATTGCTCATGGCTTCAAAACTACAGAACTAACGCAAAATTCTGTATATGAATTGATTGAGCTTACAGAGCAGCTCTTGAGAACTCTACACACTGGCGATGAAGCAGACTAACACGCTTGTTGGTTGGAGTGGATGGTAGAACAAGTCCTGGTACTGAATTTTAGATCATGCTACTGAACAATGTCTACGACGGGCTACGCCTACGCCCCGCAGCTTAAAATAGGGAGTAGTAAATTCCCTACTCCCTACTCCCTTCCTATGCTTCAATAACTACCCGCAAATTGCCCCGTTTTTTCGCAACCCGACAAGCAGTCGTAGTCCCAGAACGCTCGAATTCTAAATCGAGGATGGTGGGGCCGACTCGCAAATTATGAAATGATAGGCGATTAATCGATTCTGGCAAAGCTGGATCGATTATTCGCAAGCAGTTATTTTGAGCATCAGGCACCAAGTTAACCATCATTTGCAGTAGTTGGAAGACACTACCAGTAGCCCAAGCTTGGGGAGTGCAGGCAACTGGATACTGTACAGGGGCATTATCACCGTTCCGTTTGTAGCCGCAGAAAAGTTCTGGAGGACGTTGATAAGGCTGCTGACTAGTCATGTCGAATAAACCTTGAAAAATTTCCAGGGCTTGATCGATAAGACCCAGCGATCGCAATCCCATTGCAATCAAAGCGTTATCATGGGGCCAAACAGAACCAGTGTGATAGCCCATTGGATTGTAAGCGGGTGACAAACTACTCAGAGTCCGAATGCCCCAACCATTAAACATATCTGGTGCCCGCAACCTTTCTGCGACACTATAGGCTCTTTCGTGGTTGAAGAGGCCCAATTGCAGACAATGACCAGGATTTGAGGTAATACTGTCTACTGGCTTGTTATCTCCATCCAAAGCTAAAGCGCAAAAATCTAGGTCTTCTACCCAAAAATCTTGATTAAAACGAACCTTAAGGTTTCTGGCCTCTTCTTGCCAACGATCTGCCAAATCAAGCCGCTTTTTCATCCTAGCGATTTCTGCTAGACGCATTTTTGCAGCATAGACATAAGCTTGCACTTCACACAAGGCAATTGGGCCGTTGGCTAATTCTCCCTTGTGATTTACGATACAGTCATCAGAATCTTTCCAACCTTGGTTAGGAAGACCACGTTTGGATTTACGGAAATAACTGAGGTAGCTGGTTTCTTTCGTATTGCGATCAATCCAGTCCATTGCTGCTAGAGCATTTGGCCAAAGTTGCTCTAGAAGTTCGTGATCGTAAGTCCAAGCATAATGTTCGGCATACAGCATCAGCCACAGGGGAGTCGCATCAACTGTACCGTAATAGGGTGTATGGGGAATTTCTTGACAACGAGCCATTTCTCCCAAACGTAACTCGTGTAAAATCTTACCCGGTTCTTCTTCGCGCCATTCGTCCTCGATTTTACCTTGGTATGCCGCAAGCAATATCAGGGTTTCTTTGGCGATTTGCGAGTTTAACATCAGGGCTTGAGAAGCTGTAATCAGCGAATCCCGCCCAAATAATGTCGAAAACCACGGCACTCCAGCCGAAACTGTCTTATGCTTGCCAAAAGACTGACGTAACAAATACATATCTTGCTCGGCCCTTTCAATCACTCGATTGAAGGTGCTTTTATCTGAGCTAATGCGTGTAATTTGCTGTACCCAGTTTTGCTCCTCCATCAATTCAGCAGCTTTCGCCTGTCCTAAAGTGAAGGCGGCGCTCACGGTTGAACTAGACTGGTTGTTTTTCAACATGCTCACCCGGTAGCCCAACTTTTGAGTTTCGTGAGAAGCCAACTCTAGCTGCCAAACCGCAGTGTAACCCTTGAAATAGTCTGGTTGGCGATGCTGGAATAAAATACGGGATTCCATTACTGAGCCATCCAAACCTTGATAGGCGAGTGTTAAGGATTCTTCCCTAAAAATTGGTGGTTCTTTGGATATAGGCGAAACACTATCGCCTAAAGAAACTGTTCCTTCTTCAGCCGTTGGTTCTACTAGACGTAACAGCCTACCTCGTTTTTCTCTGTCATAGCCCCGGACTTCAAATAAATCAAGAAAATCCGCATTAAAGCTGATAGTTAGTTCAAAATTGACAGTGGTTGTGCTGTAGTTAGATACCTCTATTTCTTCAAATAGTGCCCCGTTCAGCACCATTTCTCGGCTAATTCCCACAGTTTCGGCTTTCAGACGTTCGTCGATTCTGGGGTTAGTACATAAAACGGAGAGTGAAAACCCTTTTTCAGCAGTACTACTGAGCAGTACAGGCGATCGCCCTTCAATTTGCAACTCCAAACGATTGAGAAATCTCGTATCACAGCAAAACAATCCCATGCTGGGATTGCCATCATTAAGCGAACAGCCAGAAATGTTCCCAATAGTATCCGTTACAAAAAATAAATCATCATCTTTAACCGTCAGTGTCGGTTGTGGTCTTTCACTCACAACACAAGGCCACTCCGGGATAGGTAATTGTTCGGCAGGAATAAAAGTTTTTCCATCTAGGAAAATTTTTTCCGGGGTGATTAGCGTATCCGGTGTCATTAGCCAAAGTTCCGTGTACAGGTCTATATTTTTGTGGTCTTCTGAGTAGAGATTGCTGACCCTCACAACTTTCAAAAAAAAGACGCTTTCTAAAACTTGCTTGAGCCATTGAAGCCAAAATAACACTTAACTACTGCTGACAACATAGTAGCGCTCAAACCCGTATAAGCAGATATTTCTAAATTTATATTTTATAACTCTAAATTGCCACTCTCCGCACTTATAGGGCGGAAATTATTTGTTTTCTCCTATTATACGATTTTGTTTTAAAAATCTATGGTATTTGATTAGACTAATTTATGATAATTCATTAATTGATTAATTTTAATCAATAATTATTGATTAAATTATGTGAATGTAGCAGTAATGATTTTTGGATAAGAAAATTTATTTAGTAGGCATAAATCAACGTAGGCAAAGTAGGCAATGTCTACAACGGGCTACTTTGCCTATATGTGGACTATCAATAAAGAATCAGTGGTTATCAATGAATAAAACATTTAAAACTATACAAAAATTAGTAGTTTGGTACTTAGTACGTAAAGATTTTGGTTGTGCAAGCATATTTCAAACTTGGTCGAGAATGTATATTGGGCGTAGTAGGTTGCCAATCAACAAATCAAGTTGTATGTACTCCTCCTAATTGGTAACAAAGTGTTGCGCCTGCTTTGGCAGAAAGTGCTTAAGCGCGTTCTTTACATATTGCAACTCTCTATTTAACTTGAGAGTCCCTTGGAATTTGTACAATGCAGCTGTGACTTTTGATCTTGTCGAGGTTGAGCGTTTAACAATAATTCATGAGCATTTCTACTTCTGTGCTGAGTGATTTGCTAAAGTCCCTAGCATACTTGCGGCCCCAGCTATATTTTAAGGCTTCACTAACGGCGCTCTCCCATGCGATGGAAGATCAAGTTTTGGCTGCGACTTTAGCACAACCCCTTGTAATTGCTAGTTTCCAGCGAGAGCGATTCTACCGCCAAGAAGCTCATCGCTACCTGCGACTTGCCTTGCGGAGTAACCAAATATACGTATTAGCTGCTCCTGAAACGGATTTCGCCAACAGTTCAGAATACTACGAAAAGATAGCTTTTGAGCCAACGGATGGCTTAAGCCATGAGTGGCATTTGGTAGTGATTGCTGACAATTATGCAACTTGTCTAGTTTGCCGGGAAAGCCTTGGTTCTATTGCTAAAAACAAGCAACTACCGGAACTAAGCCCTAATCTGGATATAGACGCAGCGCGAAGATTTGAGGGAGTTTGGACATCGGAAAGAGGAGTTAGTCTCAAAGCAGCTGAATTGCTGTTAGACAGAATTTTGGTTTACAGACCAGAACTGGCAAGTAAAATTGAGGAGGCACGTCAGAGGTTTGGTATAGGAGAACCGAGAAGCCACTCTGGAGCAGAACAGATCAATGAATATGCTTGTGACATCGATACAGATCCCTTTGTGCAGCGCTTAGTAACTTACTTGCAAGCTAGTCAGTACAAATTGCACAAAGCCTACCGTTCTATTGCTGCCCAAGCACGAAAAGAACGATTAGTCAACTCGATTAGCACAGCCATTCGGCGATCGCTCGATCCTCACGAAGTTCTCCAGGTGGCGGCACAAGAATTAGGACAACACCTAGAAGCTTGTCGCTGTCTAATTTACCGCGCTCAAGCCACAGATAGCCAAGCCATAATTGAACACGAGTTTTTGAATCCGGGCATTTTATCGCTTCGTGGGCAAACCTGGGAGTTAGAGAAAAATTCTCTATTTCGGGACATAGTGCAACAAGGCGAAGGTGTTTGTATTAGCGATACACTAAATGACCCTCGTGTTAACAATTCCCCAGCCCTCTCCTTGATCGCCAAAAAGTTTGCTATTCGTTCTTGGCTAATGGAACCAGTATTCTATCAAGGGCGATTATTGGGCATTGTGGAGTTACACTATTGCCGAATGCCACCGCACGAGTGCCAACCTGGGGAATTGGATTTGGTAGAAGCGATCGCCACCCAAGTGGGAGCAGCTCTCATCCAAGCGGAAGCTTACGCCAACCTAGAAGAACTTAACCAGCAGCTAGAAGCCCTAGACCGCACCCGCAGCAACCTCATAGCCATCACTGGGCATGAACTGCGTACCCCCCTATCCACTATTCAAGTGTGCCTGGAAAGCCTAGCTAGTGAGCCGGATATGCCTTTGGAGTTACAGCAAATCATGCTCAACACTGCTCTTTCCGACTCAGAACGGATGCGAAAACTGGTACAAGATTTCCTAACACTTTCCAACTTGGAAAGCGGCCGGGTGGAATGGCATCCAGAATCCCTCACCTTACAAGAGTGTATAGATTTATCACTCAGCCGCAATCGCACGAGTTCTTCAACGGAAAAGCCGCCGAAAATCAAGACTGAAATTGCCGAAAACCTACCTTTGGTTAGAGCTGACGGTGATTGGCTAGTAGAGGTACTGGCAAAACTCATAGATAACGCTTGTAAATTTACGCCACCCCAAGGAGAAATCACCATTAAAGCGATTTACAACAGCCATCAAATGGTTGAGGTGACTGTAGCAGACACTGGACGCGGCATTGAACCAAATCGTTTAGAAGTGGTTTTTGACCGCTTTTATCAAGAAGAGGGAGCGCTGCGCCGCACCACTGGGGGTACTGGACTTGGTTTAGCAATTTGCCGTCAAATTGTTAATGGCTGGGGTGGGGAAATTTGGGCAGAGTCAACAGGCAAAGACCAGGGTAGTCAGTTTCACTTCACCATACCAATTGTTCAGAGTAGCCAAGAGGAAAAGCGGACAAAAGTCAAGAGTAGATAGGGATTGGGGATTGGGCATAGGGCATGGGGCATTAGTTTTTAACAAATGACAAATGACTAATGACTAATGACAAATGACTAATGACTAACGACTAACGACTAATCACTAAAAACTGTTACAGTCTATAACGCGATCGCAATATGATCCTGGTTGCGGTGTTAGGATTCCCTAAAAACGTTGAGAGAATCACTTATGGCAGAAACACTCTCTGGACAAACCCCGCTATACGGTGGCAGCACCGGTGGCTTGCTCACAAAAGCAGAACTAGAAGAAAAGTACGCTATTACTTGGACTAGCCCGAAAGAGCAAGTTTTTGAATTGCCTACAGGTGGTGCTGCTACTATGCGGCAAGGTGAAAACCTGCTGTATATAGCTCGTAAAGAATATGGAATCTTTTTGGGCGGTCAGCAACTCCGGAAACTCAAAATTACAGATTACAAAGTTTACCGGATTTTACCCAACGGAGAAACCACTTTACTTCACCCAGCTGATGGTGTATTCCCTGAAAAGGTTAACCCAGGTCGTGACAAAGTGCGTTATGTAGACCGTCGTATCGGACAAAACCCCAGTCCCTCTAAAGTTAAGTTTAGCGGTGTTACTACCTACGACGCTCCGTAACTAGCTGTTAGTAGCTAATGGGTAATTAGTAATGGGTAATTGGTAAGTAAAAACCCATTACCCATTACCAATTACCAATTACTTTTAAAAAATAATGATGTTTCCGGATTTCTCCCAGTTTTGCACCCTAGCGCAACAAGGCAACTTCGTCCCGGTATATCAAGAATGGGTGGCAGACCTAGATACGCCCGTATCTGCTTGGTATAAAGTTTGTGCAGGTCAACCCTATAGTTTTTTGTTGGAATCGATCGAAGGTGGGGAGAAACTGGGACGCTATAGTTTAGTGGGTTGCGATCCTCTGTGGGTTTTGGAAGCAAGGGGCGATCGCACAACCCAGAAAAACCGTGATGGTTCAGAGGTTGTTTTTGCAGGCGACCCTTTTACAGCTTTAGCCGAATGTTTAGCACCTTTTCACCCAGTCAAGCTACCACAGCTACCGCCAGGAATCGGCGGTTTGTTTGGGTTTTGGGGCTATGAATTAATTCGCTGGATTGAGCCGCGTGTGCCAGTTCACCCACCAGATGAGCGAAATATCCCTGATGGGTTGTGGATGCAGGTAGACCACCTATTGATTTTTGACCAGGTGAAGCGGAAAATTTGGGCGATCGCTTATGCTGATTTACGCGATCCGAAAGTAGATTTAAAAGCAGCATATCAACAAGCGTGCGATCGCGTCACCCAAATGCTCGAAAAGCTATCTCTGCCTCTATCGCCAGAAAAAACTCGATTGGAATGGAAACCGCCAGGAAGCAGGGGAGCAGAAGAGCAAAGCAGCAAAGCAGCAGAGGAGTACAATAGTAATTTCACCCGCCCAGATTTTTGCGCTAGCGTCCAAAAGGCCAAAGACTACATCAAAGCAGGCGATATCTTTCAAGTAGTAATTTCTCAACGACTATCAACAGCATACACAGGCGACCCCTTTGCCCTTTATCGCTCCCTACGTCAGATAAATCCTTCGCCTTACATGGCTTACTTTAACTTCCAGAATTGGCAAATCATTGGTTCGAGTCCCGAAGTGATGGTGAAAGCCGAAACCGATTCAGATGGTGGAGTCATAGCAACAGTACGCCCAATTGCCGGGACACGTCCACGGGGTAAAACTACCCAAGAAGATGCAGCCTTTGCGAAAGATTTACTCGAAGATCCCAAAGAAGTTGCCGAACATGTGATGCTTGTGGATTTAGGGCGGAATGATTTGGGGCGCGTTTGTCAAAATGGTAGCGTCAAAGTTGATGAATTAATGGTAGTTGAGCGCTACTCCCATGTGATGCACATAGTCAGCAATGTTGTGGGTAAATTAGCACTTGGTAAAACAGCATGGGATTTATTGAAAGCTTGCTTCCCAGCAGGTACGGTAAGCGGCGCACCCAAAATTCGGGCAATGGAAATTATCCACGAATTAGAGTCTAGCCGTCGGGGTGTTTATTCCGGTGTGTATGGATATTACGATTTTGAAGGACAATTAAATACTGCGATCGCAATTCGCACAATGGTAGTGCATGATAATACGGTAAGCGTGCAAGCCGGTGCAGGTTTGGTGGCTGATTCTGAGCCAGAAAAAGAATACGAAGAGACGCTGAATAAAGCTAGAGGTCTATTAGAGGCGATTCGTTGTTTGTCTTGAACTGGGGCTTGGGGACTAGTACCGTAAGACGGAAGTCAAAAGGAGCCAGTGCGTTGGGCGGCTCTGCCGACTTGAAGCAACTGGCTCTCAAAAGTCAAAAGTCACGCATAATTGTATTCCGAGCTTCTTGCGCCATTTGAAATGGTATGTTTATTTCCGCGCCCACTGTACTAGTACCCCAATTCAGTAATTCTGAAAGAACCTCTCCCCCAACCCTACAAGGGTTGGGGTCTGGGGACTAGTTTAAACTATGGAAAAATCCAAAATCCAAAATCCAAAATTGATTGACTCTGTGCTTACTCAGTTACCAACTATCAACGCTCTGAAACAACCCACTAGCTCTGCTTGGGTTGAACAAGCGATCGCTAATTTAGACATCATATTACTCGACCACTCGCACTGTGAACGCAAAGCAGCAGGCGTAGCCTTGAACATGATGTTTCGCTACCCTTCTAATACTAAAATGGTTCGGGAACTAACTGCGATCGCCCGCGAAGAACTAGAACACTTTGAGCTAGTTAACCAATGGTTAGAACGCCGGAATATTCCCCTAGCTCCCCTACCACCGCCTCCTTACGGCGCGGGTTTAAAAGCTGTTGTCCGCCCTAAAGAACCTGAGCGATTTCTGGATTCCTTACTAGTCACTGGTTTAATAGAAGCTCGCTCTCACGAACGCCTGGGGTTATTAGCTGCTCACTGTCCAGAGCCAGAATTAGCAAAATTCTATCGGGGGCTAATGGCATCCGAAGCGCGTCACTACGGTATATACTGGGTATTAGCTGCTACTTACTTCGACAAAGAAATTGTTATGAAAAGGCTTGATGAATTAGCAATTGTCGAAAGTGAGTTGCTAGCGACTTTGCACCCAGAACCTAGAATTCACAGTTAGTAGACTAAGGCAACAGATATGAAGCTTCAGCTAACACACCTGAGACTGCTTGTCTCCAACTACAAAGATTCTTTTCTGTTCTACCGGGATCTGCTGAAATTTGATGTCGATTGGGGCGATGAAGATAGCGGATATGCTGAGTTTAATACCGGATATCTCAAGCTAGGTTTGTTCAAACAAGAATTAATGGCTGAAGTAGTTCCAAGAGTCGAACAGCCTTCTTATGTTGCCAATCGAGATAAAATTGCCTTGATTTTCGCAGTCGATAACGTGGATGAGGTCTATGAGCAAGTAAAAAATCAGAATGCGCTCGTTGTCACTCAACCACAAGATCGCCCCGATTGGGGAATCCGCACAGCTCATTTTCGCGATCCTGATGGTAATCTCATCGAAATCTACAACAATCTGGGAATTATCGGTTAACTAAACCTTAGTGATTTCCAAGAAATAAATTATCCGGGCGTTTCGTCCGCCCCTAACAAAAGGCGGGTTTTCCGCACCATCCTACGAATTTTTGGCAATTTTAAGCGTGCCTTCCAGTTCCCTTGGTTATTAAAGCTAAAATCATAGACAATTACAGTTTTAATCAGGTTCGCTTCGATTATTCAGGTTCACTATCTATATAGATGCTGGCTTTTTCTTCAGGACTCTACTCAGAAAACAACTACCAACAGTCTAGAAATTACACCAGGTTCAGAAATAGCTATTGCTGTTATTAAAAATAGTCTTTTTTGGTCTGATTAATGTCTGAAATACTTTTAATTAAATTGTATTATTTACATTTAAAATCAGGACTTACGCAACTGTCACAGGCGATCACGTTCCCCAAAGCTGAAGGTTGAGAGATAGAGGCTTTTTTGGCAGACTTAGAGCAAAGAAGTAAGCATACTGCACTCACTTACTGCCTAATGGCTGTTGGTGTCGTTTAACCCAACCCTTCTGGAACTGTGAAACACTAAAAATGTGAAAATGATAAAAGGCAGTTTCTAGGCGCAGTGACTGGGGTAGCTTGCACAAGTGGACGAGTAATTATACTTATTATATTTACCAAACTTGACTATTGTCAATATTTATTAAGTAGTCAAATTAACTATACAATTACAAATTTAGCTGACCATTTAAAAGAAATTAGTCATGAGAAGATAAATCGTTATTTAAAACGCGAAAAATTGACACCTCGTAACTAAGGAAAAATGCCAAACCATTAATCAAAGTTTCTCAAAATGGACATGTAATTTTCGATGACACAGTTATAGATAAAAGATATTCCGAAGATATTGAGTTAGCCCGACGACAATATAGTGGTAATGAGCATGGTGTTTTAAGAGGCATAGGTTTAGTTAACTGCGTTTATGTCAATCCTGAGACAGGCCAATTTTGGCGGTGACAATTTCTTGATAGGTGTTACTCCCAGTGGTGAAATCTACAAGTTTGCACATAATGCCCTTGAAACTGGTGAGTTTGCTGGAGCCTGCTTCTCCCCTAATGGTCATACATTGTTCGTCAACATTCAAACCCCTGGTATCACTTTAGCTATCTGGGACCCTTGGAACAGTAATAGAGGCTAATATCAAGTCGTAACATCAATGTCAGCGTAGGCGTAGCCCGCACTCGGCTGCGCTCAGTGACCACCGCAGGCATCGCTAGTATATCGTTGAATTATCGTTGGTAAGAAGACAAAGCGAGGGGAAGATAATTCCTCTTTCTTTGTGTGTTCATTGACACCTTGAGAGTACCGCTTGAAATGGACTCTGCAAGAATTGCTATTTGCTGAGTAAATTGGGATATAGATGCGGAAAATTTTTCTGTGTAAACTTGACCAGTAAATGGTAATGAAAAACTATTATCAAGATTTTTTAATTCGTAATTGGGTGCAAAGCGATCGCACCAGAGCTGCCGAAGTCATCAGTTATGTATTATCAGAATACGGTCTGGGTTGGGAACCAAAGGGCGCTGACCGAGATGTGCTGCGAGTAGAGGAATATTATTTAGCTAGTGGGGGAGAGTTTTGGGTAATTGAACACCAAAGCCAGCTAGTGGGTACTGGAGCATACTACCCCATACACCGAGGCAAAAAAGCTGTAGAAATCCGCAAAATGTATCTTTTGCCCAGCATTAGGGGTTTAGGATTAGGGAAATATTTGTTACAACAGCTAGAAGCAGCGATCGCAGAACGTGGTTTTGAGCAAATTTGGATTGAAACCGCCAGCGTTTTGGTGGAAGCAGTCAAGCTGTATGAAAGCAACGGCTACACTCCAGCAACGGGAGTAGAAACAACAAGGTGCGATCGCGTGTATATGAAATCATTGGTCAATGGTCATTAGTCATTTGTATTTGACCAATGACTAATGACTAATAACCAATGACAAAGGACAATTCTAAATGCACACTTGGATTAAAAATCTTACAGGCTTACTTAATCTTTTTCTCCAATCCCATTGTCCTCTGTGCCAACGTGCAACCTCGCAAGAATTCTGTCAAAATTGCACCAGACAACTGCAAAAATGTCAACGTCAAGACCCGATTTCTCTGTGGCAAGAGCCAATACCAGTATTTGGCTGGGGGGAGTATGGTGGCCCGGTGAAACGAGCGATCGCAGCAATGAAATACGAAAATCAACCCCAAATAGCTCGTCCTTTGGGTCACTGGTTAGGAGAAGCATGGTTATTAAATTCACCAAGCCGAGATAGCCAGCCTGTAGTAGTTCCCATCCCACTCCACCCTAGCAAGCAAAAGCAACGTAAATACAATCAAGCCGCACTCATAGCCCAAAGCTTCTGCGAAATAACTGGCTTAAAATTGAAACTAAACGGTTTAGCAAGAGTGCGAGAAACTGAAGCGCAATTTGGTTTATCGGTATCTAAACGAGAAAAAAACTTGGTTAACGCTTTTGCTGTTGGCCAAGAATTTCGCCATCGTCCCCCAAATGTCCCAGTGCTGTTAGTGGACGATATTTATACTACAGGTGCTACTGCTAGGTCTGCTGTGGAAACACTTCGTCAGTATGGAATTGTGGTTTTAGGATTAGTAGCAGTAGCCACTGCCGTTAAAGATGGATAAATCAAAAATTAATGGGCAGGCTTTAGCAGATTAAGTACATAAATTGACCGAATTACCCTATTTCTGTAGAAAAAATTGCTTGAAATGTATGAATAAAGTTTTTGCGGCAGGTTTAAAACAACTCATCATTATTCCTGCTACATTGCTGGCAATAGGCATAAGTACAAGTGCAGCTTTTGCTCAAAGTAAGTTGTATAGTCCCATTCCTTTATCTAACAGTAGTGAATTTTCCGATACCCTCTCAAACAAAGACATCCCCACAGGTCAAGGTGGGTTTGCCCGTGATTACACTGTGAAGTTACAGAAGGGCGATAATTTAGCAGTTGACCTGTCATCCGAAAACTTTGATAGCATCATCACCCTCCTAGCACCTGATGGATCGACTTTGGCCGAAAATGATGATGGCCCTGATGGTAGTAGCAATTCCCTACTATTTACTCGCATCGTAGAGACAGGGAATTATGTGATTCGTGTCCGGTCTTTTGGGGAAACTGGGATTGGGGCTTTTAAACTAAAGGTAACAAAGCTGCAACCGATTAAATAAAGTAGTCATTTGTCATTTGTCATTTGTCATGGGGCATTGGGCATGGGGCATGGGGCATTTGGCATTGGTTATTAATTCTGCTCCCTCTGCTCCCCACTCCTCACATCTTAAAAAATGGTCAATACACAAAGAAATAAGGCTTCAGTCCACTCAACGACTGCGCCGTAGGTATCTCCTGTGTGTCCACCTAATTTGTGGTTGAACCATGCACCAGTTAAAGTAGCGATCGCACTTCCAGCAATTATCATTGTCAGTGCGAGAAATAGCTGCTGTTTATCTATCAACCAAACTAAACCACTCAAACCAAGCAGCAACAACAATCCTGGTAACAAATCTTTGTAAGAACGAATGGCTTGTTTGTGAAGCGCACCTTTACCAGTTGGTTTCAGGTAAGGATATCGCGCGATCGCTACCTGTTGTCCCCAACGTCCCCAGCCACAAGCAGCCATCAGCAACAACCAACGGTTTTCTGGCATATCCGTCAAAGCAGTTATTTTTAGTAGCACCAAGGCGATCGCTGCCATGGCCCCAAATGCACCTGTAGCACTATCTGTCATCACTTCCAGTCGCCGATTTGGATCGCCTACTGCCAAACCATCGGCAGTATCCATTGCTCCATCTAAGTGCAGTCCTCCAGTTATGGCAATCCAAACGCTGACTACTAAAGCACTACGAGTTAACACTGGCATACCCAGATAATCCATCCCCCTATCCAGTAATCCTAAAGTTCCCCCAATTATTAACCCTACAACCGAAGCAAGACGTGCCACTCCCCGAAAGTCTAAACCGTCCAAATACGGTAGTGGAATACTTGTATAAAATATAATACTAGCTGCCAGCTTTAACAGCAGCTTTTTCCACCACTGTTGCTGTTTCGTCATCTTAGTAACATTAATATATGGTTAATTGCTGGATAATAGACTTTGGTTCAGTAGACCCAACATGAGCATACTTTAAAAATTTAGATAAGATTTACTTCTATTAGAGATTCTTCTTGAAAATTTTGTTATGCTGTTCTAAGTGGTAAATAAATAATTGAAGTACTTTTTATACAAAAAACGAATGATTCAGGAAATTAAAATTCCATCAGGGAGCAAAATTTGTGTTTTGTATTCGTTAACTAAAAACTTACTTAAAATTATTTAGACGATTGCCCCACAAAATTGATATTTTTTAAATGTAGGAAGTAAACAAGCTATTCAATTATGACAGTTTAGCTATGTTGTCGCTCTCCTTAGCTCAATCGCTATTTTCCTATGAGTCACCATCTACCCGACATCAGGATACCAGCTCCGTGCATTATTAACACGGGCATCATTGTGAATAAGCTCGACATCCGGCGATTGCTGACAGACTTAGGTCGAGTCCACTACATCTACACCCAAGAAGATAAGGTATTGAGCGAGGGTGAAGGGGATGTGATGGAAGTTTTCGCCAATCCGCAAAGGTCTACCTTAGTGGCTAACCACGCGCTATATCTGAATGTTTGTAGTTTTGATTACTTGGAACTCAAACAGTCGTCGCAACAAGAAACCTATTTTGATTTGATGCAAGAAGGAGTGTGTCTGCGGTTGATTCCCCGCTCAACCCCCATACAAGAGCGACGAGAGCGAAACTTCAATGTCAGCGCCATAGAAGCGATGATGGAGCAAGTCCTCTCAGCCAGGTGGGATGCAGAAATTGACGATGACTGTTCTGATTCTTTTTAAATAACAATTAGTACAGGATATACTCATAAAGTTGGTAACTAGGTTGGTACTGAACGCTTAAGTGTTCACGAAAACTTAATTGCCAGTTTTTATGTTTGCCTACAATTTAGCCAAATAATATTAATCTTGCCCTAATACCATTTGGTTTTATGGCTGCTAGTACCGCAAGGCGGAAGTCAACCCCTTCTGAAAATTAAAAATTTAAGAATTTATCTCAATTTTTAATTCTTGATTTTTAATTGGAGCGTACTCTTACAAAGAAGCAAGCTACGCGTAGCGTCTGTCTGCGACACGCTGCGTGAACTTAGAGAAGCGAGGTCAAAAGTTACGCATGCTTTCATTTTGGGCTTTCTGGCTGTTATGAAATGGTAGGTTTATTTCTGCCGCGTTGTACTAGTTATGGATTTATGAAACTCCTTACCGATTAGCGTTTCATAATCCAAAATCTAAAATCTAAAATCCAAAATGGTATGAGTGCGAATTTTTCCTTTGAATGTCTCGCTTGCTGTAGCCAAACCAAAGCTAGAGCAGGAGTGTTTTTCACTCCTCACGGTGTTGTAGAAACCCCCAGATTTATGCCAGTGGGAACGCTGGCTAATGTCAAAACTATCACCCCATCCCAGCTACGAGAGACTGGGGCGCAAATGATCTTATCTAATACTTATCATCTTCACCTACAACCAGGGGAAGCGATCGTGGCTGGAGGTGGTGGATTGCACAAATTTATGGGTTGGAATGGCCCAATGCTCACAGATTCGGGTGGGTTTCAGGTGTTCAGCTTAAGCGAGATGCGGAAAATTACTGAAGAAGGGGTTACTTTCCGCTCACCCCATGATGGACAAATTATTAACTTGACCCCTGAGCTATCCATTGAGATTCAAAATACTTTGGGGGCCGATGTGATTATGGCCTTTGATGAGTGTCCGCCTTACCCAGCTACTCGCCAAGAGGTTGAAACGGCAACTGAGCGCACTTATCGCTGGTTAGAGCGTTGCATAACGGCTCATCAACGCAGTGAACAGGCGTTGTTTGGGATTGTGCAAGGGGGCGTATATTTGGATTTGCGTTGCCGTGCGGCGGAAGCTTTGGCTAAGTTGGATTTGCCAGGATATGCCATTGGTGGCGTGAGTGTGGGAGAACCGCCAGAAATGATGGCTGAGATTGTAAAAGTGACAGCACCGCTTCTACCGCCTGAAAAGCCGCGTTATTTGATGGGTGTCGGTACTTATCGGGAAATGGCGATCGCGATCGCATCTGGTGTAGATTTATTTGATTGCGTAATTCCTACCCGTTGGGCGAGACATGGAACGGCAATAGTTCAGGGCGGACGCTGGAATTTAAAAAATGCTAAGTTTCGTGAAGATTTTACGCCATTAGATGAAACTTGTCCTTGCTACACCTGCCAAAATTTTAGCCGTGCTTATGTATCTCATTTAGTGCGATCGCAAGAAATTTTAGCTTATACATTGTTAAGCATTCACAACATTACCGAACTAATTCGCTTTACGCAGCATATTAGAGAAGCAATATTAAGCGATCGCTTTGTCACAGAATTCGGTCACTGGCTAAACTCATCTGAATCAGTACCAAATGAAGAGGAAATTACAAATGACAAATAAGTATTGACCAATGACCAAGACCCAAACCATGTTAAGATATTTCTCAATTATGAACGCTGTGTTGGATAGTTGGATTTAAACAAACATGGAAGCAGCACTTTTATTAGCAAAACTGCCTGAAGCATACCAAATCTTTGATCCTTTGGTGGACGTTCTCCCAGTCATCCCCGTATTCTTCTTGTTGCTTGCTTTCGTTTGGCAAGCAGCCGTGGGATTTAGGTAAGTTAATCTATTTTTCAATTTATTAGGACAGGTACTATACCTGTTCTATTTTTTTGTGGGGCTATATTTTATAAAATTAATATTTATTAATATTTTGTAATGATTTAATATAATAAATAAGATGTGAATCAAGCCATGTCAATATGAAGCCTTGAAAGCCAAGCTTAGAGTCAAGGAGAAATCAGTTATGGGTAATATCAAATTCGTTAAAGAGAATGAAGAAGTAGTGGCGGCAGATGGTGCCAATCTCCGGCTCAAAGCGATGCAAAATGACATTGATATATATAAGTTCATTGGCAAGATGACCAATTGCGGTGGTAGTGGTCAGTGTGGTACTTGCATTGTCGAGATAGTCGAAGGACTAGAAAATCTTTCCCCCCGCACAGATGTAGAAAATCGTAAATTCAAAAAAAAGCCGGAAAATTACCGCCTTGCCTGTCAAACTTTAGTGAATGGCTCAGTCAGTGTAGTCACCAAGCCTTAAGTTTTCAAATCTGCCACTGCTTCAATTTGTATCCAGTCAGTAGTCAAAATACTTACCAAAATTAAGTTTCCTGATTTTGAATTTTGAATTGGTATAACTGTGTCGTCGATGATGCTATCCTAATGTTGTTGACTGGAAATTTAAAAGAGGTTTTCTTGCCATGCAAGTTAATGACCTGGGGTTCGTAGCGAGCATTTTGTTCGTACTAGTCCCTACTGTGTTTTTACTAATTCTGTACATCCAAACTGCTAGCCGCGAAGGTGGAAAAGATAGTTAAGAGTTTGTGTATCAAACAAAGAACCCCTGCACCAGTGTGTGGGGGTTTTTATTTATCAACCGCTAACTCTATTTTTGACTTTAAGCGATCGTCCGCGCCAACAATACCGGACAAGTGGCATTGACTCGAACATAGTCAGACAAGGAAGATCCGATAAGTCGGTCTATATCAACAAAACTCTTAGCGATGGATGGACGACGATCTGGAGAACCGAGCAATAATAAATCTATATTCAACTCCTCTGCCAACCGACAAATTTCTTCACCAGGTTTGCCACTGCTGATATAAGAACGAGATTGGATGCCCTGTTTTTCAGCTTCTGCAACTGCGGCTGCTAAAACTGGATTTTTGTTTGAACTAACTTCAGTTATTTCCGATTTTTTCCCGCCTAAATCGGTGGCAACATTTGCCAAAATTAACTCGCCACCCTGAATATCTCGCAGTAAAAACAGTGCTAATTTCAAGCAGTTCTTTGCTGAATCAGAGTTGTCTATTGCCACCATAATGCGCTTAATTCTTTTGACATAAATATCATCTTTTACCAGCAACATTGGGCGAGAAGATAGCTGGAAAACATACTGACTGACTGAGTTCGATAAAATGGATTGCAGCCGCTTAAGTCCGCGTGAACCCATAATAATCAAGTCAGCGTCGATTTCATCAGCTACTTGGCAAACTACATCTTTCGGGTCGCCTTCGCGCAAAATTGAAGAAACCTGGCTAGGATCTAAGTTCAAAGTTTGAATGGCATTAGCTAAAATTCTACCGCCATTTTCCCATTTAGCTGTCATGGTAGCAGCAGGATTTTGTGCTTGAACAACATGCAAAATTGTCACTTTTGCAGATTGAATTGAAGGAATTTCTTTTAGGGTCTTGAGCATTTCTTCTGCGTGTCCCAATCCCGATACAGCCAGCAAAATTTTTTCTATCATTTTACGTGATTGTTGTTAAGTTTACTTTAGTTGTCGCTGTTATTACTTGGCTCAGGTCAGATTTTTACTGCCTTGCTCAACAACCTAGTTAGTAACTTGGCACAAATAAACTTTCTTTTTTAGTATTTAACACTCAAACAAATGACAAAGTACAAAAAGCTCAACAAATATTTAAGTTCATTTGCACCTATTTACTTAAGATAATCAACTAGACTGCAATTATTAAGCATAGTCTCAATTTAGCTTGGATAACTTAATCAATTATGATGTTAGTTATCATTTTTTATCTATATTCACTTTTTTTAATTAGAAGTTAGTTAAGTATTGCAAAGAAATGCCAAAATAACTCTTCAAAAAGATTTATTTACTGTAAGCCGATACGCTTGGGTTAAGGAAATTTATTTGTTGAGGTACTATAAAGACCTCTCCCTGGTTTTACTACGTAAAACCGTCCCTCTCCGACTCGGAGAGGGAGAGACTTGAACTTTAGTTTTTAGGGAGGGTTTATTGAACTTCCCTTAACTTAGATTAGATGCGCTCCTGGTTGTCCGTTTTGGACTACAAACGAAGCTAGGGTTTTTATAGAGGCATTCAAATCAATGATGCTTGATACAACACGGTAGTCACTTTGCCAGCGTTGTGGGGTAAGCTTACAGCGCACGTATCCCCGGAAAGCACCGTCAAAAAACTTAGTATGGGGATTGTTGGGTAGGGAAGCTTGAACTGGTGCGATGGATTGGGTGGGAAAGTCAGAGGTAATTGAGGTTCCTACGAACTCAGTGCCTACCGTCGGTGAGTTTGGGTT
Organism: uncultured Nostoc sp.; assembly: GCF_964245445.1. GTDB lineage: Bacteria > Cyanobacteriota > Cyanobacteriia > Cyanobacteriales > Nostocaceae > Nostoc. Next base: position 36,216 of record NZ_CAXTNE010000010.1, on the reverse strand, counting down.
ATTAAAATCAAGCTTCAAGTCATGTACCCAACTAGAATGGATGTCTCCGGTAATCACTACTGGATTAGAAGGTTGGCGCTGGTTTAGAAAACTCAAGAGGCGATTACGTGCAGCCACGTAGCCGTCCCACTGATCTACATTAAATACACCTGCACCTGGACTACTATTAAAATTGTACTGGCCAAGCATGGTCTGTTGAGCAATCACATTCCAGCGCGATCGCGACTGATCTAACCCTTTTCGTAACCACTGCTCTTGTTCTGAGCCAGTCATGGTAGCATTTGAATCAAAAGCTTGGGGACAGCGAGGTTTAAGTCCGTCATTACAAGGTTGGTTAGTGCGGTACTGTCTAGTATCTAGGACATTGAACTCAGCTAAATTACCGAAAGTCAACCGCCGATAAAGTAGCGCGTCTGGGCCGTTGGGCAATGAAAACCGACGCAGAGGCATGTGTTCGTAGTATGCCTGATACGCGTTAGTTCGCCGTTTCCTAAAAGCTTCTTGGGTTTGGTTATCTTCGGGGATTAAGTTGGCGTAATTGTTGTCAACTTCATGATCATCCCAAGTGACAATCCAGGGAAAAGCAGCATGAGCCGCTTGGAGATTCAAGTCAGTTTTGTACAGGGCGTGGCGATCGCGATAGTCTGCAAGAGTGATGATTTCTGGACTATTATGCTGACGGGGCCCACCAGGTTGTGGGCCGTATTCGTAAATATAATCACCCAGATGAACTACAAGGTCGAGGTCTTCCTCAGCTAAATGCCGATAAGCCGTATAGTAGCCATTTTGCCAGTCTTGACAGGAGACAAAAGCAAAATTCAGTTGTGAGATAGAACCATAAAATGCTGGCGCTGTGCGAGTCCGTCCAATGAGGCTAACTTCCCTACCCGCTTCAAATTGATACCAGTACCAACGGTCAGGGTCTAGTCCACGAACATCCACGTGAACTGAATGTGCTAACTCTGGTGTCGCCAGCACTGTTCCTCGCCGCACAACCTGCCTCATGTTTTCATCAAGGGCAACTTGCCACCGCACTGGCACATTTACAAGTGGCATTCCACCTCCAGAGAGTGGATTTGGAGCCAGTCGTGTCCAGATAACAACACCATCCGGCAAAGGATCGCCAGAGGCAACACCAAGACTGAACGGATAGCCAGAAAACCTTGAGTTAGCCAATACTGGATGCCATTGGCTAGCGATTGTTAACCCCGTTAAGAATCCTGCACCCAGTAAAAAACTCCGCCTTCTGCAACGATTCGCTAGCAGGCGCGTACCATCCATAAGTTCCATATTCACCCCTACCTAGATGTAAATACAGTTGGCAGGCATTTAGGAGGGTCATTTGGGAAAAGCACAAACAGTGGCTTGATTTGACTTGTCTCCTAATTACTGCTCAACCAAACACAAGGAGCCTAGCAAACCAGGATCAAGCAGTAATTAAGATTTTGTTAAGTTTAAAATTGGATTGGGGCATTAGGCATAGGGGATTTATACCCCAACTCAAACAGAACTGGTACTACCAGCACTCTTATCAAACCCTTTTCTAATTACGAGTTACGAATTCTTTAAAATCTGCCATTTCCCTGAACAATGTGCTTAACGGTGGTCAAGGTTTCCAGGCTGATAAATCCCCGGCGATGACCTTTTTGGTTAGACATGCCAAGAAACACTGAATCTCCCCGCGAGGGGTTGCGGGAAAAACGCGGGGAAGTGTTGATGTAGGTAGAAGCACTGTTAACTCCTAAAGCAAACTGCCGACTTTCTTGGTAGGATTCAGTAACGATGGAGTCAGCATGACCACTGCTGTGTTCATTAATCCAGGCGATCGCAACTTCTAAGCTATCCACCAATTTAAAAGCTACTGTCCTCGTTAAATAAGGGTTTCCCCATTCGCCTTCCTTTACCATCTGCAACTGGGGAAAGGCTTTTACTAGTTCTGCATCCCCTTTAATTTCAAAGCCTTTTTCCATCAAGCTGTTCCACAGAACGGCTAAAGACGATGGCAAGGCTTGCCGATGAATTAGCACCTTTTCAATAGCATTAACTTGGTCTGGTTCGCTCTGATGGCTATTAAGAATCATCAAGCGCACCATTTCTAAACTGGAATTTAGCGACCAGTAGAGATAACAGTTACCCATCGCTGACTTTAAGACTGGGCAAGTTGACTGTCGTACTACCTGCTGTACCAAACTAGAACGTCCGTAGGGAATCACTAGATTCACGTACTGGTCTTGAGTGACTAAATCCCGAAGCGAAGCACCATGTTCTGCTGTGATCAGTTCTAGACACCCCGGAGGTAGGCCAACTTGAGCGATCGCACTTTGGAGTACCTCAGCGATGACCGCGTTGGAATGGCTAGCTTCAGTACTACCTTTGAGAATTATACTATTGCCAGTTTTGATACAAAAACCTGCTGCGATCGCTCCTAAATCTGGAAACGCCTCATAAATAAATCCAATCACTCCCAAGGGCATTAACTGGGTATAACTCTGGGAATCTTCCAGTTGATAATCAGCCGTTCTGACGCGCCGCAGTGGATCTGATAATTCCCCCAACCGTTGCAAAATGTCCACGGTCATCTCTAACCTTGTGGGAGTCAGCTTCAGCCAGTCTAGTATCAACTCAGGCACTGCCATTTCCCGACTGGCTTCTAAATCCAAGGTATTGGCTTCTAGAATGTCGTCAAATGAGCGCTCAAGGGCTTGTGCCATTGCCAGTACTGCACGACTCCGGTCTGCTCCCTTTGTGATCCCCAACTTTAGGGAAGCATGATAGGCGCGTTGGGCACTAGTAATTGGTTCGGGGTAATCATCCAAAACTTCAACAGTCATTGAGTTAACGTCTGTAGGTAAGCCAGACCATTAGCGCTGGCAGAATAGCCAATAGCACCGCCACCATTGCCCAAGCAATTATGCTGGAACTATTTGCCAATCGCAGTGCTAATGGCAGCCATATAATCACTAGCACGAAAATAATGCCAAGTGCTATAGGCAGATAGCTTTCTCCCAAGCGCGGATGGACAACATGCCAACTATTTCCCATCCAACGCCAAGCCCGCTTGTAGGGATAGGTGGTAGAAAGCTGTTCTAGGACATGACCATTATCTTCTACTACAAAGATTTGCTGACAGCGATCGCAACCAAATGCTTCTGTCAGCGTAATCGGAATTAACTGACCCCGGCGACGACAGGGACAGGGGTATTCGGTATTGAAGTCTATTTTTTCGGGTTTTTGAGATTGCACAAGCGTTCTAGTAACTTGAGCGTGTTTTACACGAACTGTGAGAATATGATCCCTTGGTAAATGCCTTAGAGGCTTCTCTTTTTATGAAAATAAACAAGCGATTCAAACATCGCCATCATTGCAAACAGTAGATGCAGCAGACTCTAAATATCCTAATTGCCATATCAGTACGAGCTTCTCTGTTTGTAATCTTTCCCCATAGCTGGCAATCTTATGTAAAAATTTCCTTCTCTTCATTTGTCGCTTTAAAGATAATGTGGTTGCCTTTTTGGGCGTTTATTGTGATCACACACAAAGATTGTAGCCAAGCTAATCTATATCTACACCAGTCTAAAGCTGGGTTTTATATTTCTTAGCAAGTGGGTAACGCTTCTTTTTGTGGGCGATATTCAAATTGAGGCAGTAGACGATTTGTTTGCTCGATTTGCCCACATTAGGAGTGATTCACAAGAGTGTAGTGCGAATCGCCGAAGACTTCAACAGTTATCAATTATCACTTATCAGTTATCAGTTAATTTGTCCGTTGGCAGTCAGAGTCCCCCACAAATTTAAGTGGCATGCTTCAGTCGGGATCAAATCTCCGACTACTTTCAATGATTAACTGTTCACTGTTCACTGTTCACTGATTTAATGCACCCTAAAAACACTAAACCTCTTGGAGTTAAAAACTGCAAGAGGTTTTAGTTGGAAGCGGGTAACGCGATTCGAACGCGCGACATTCACCTTGGCAAGGTGACGCTCTACCACTGAGCTATACCCGCAATCAATCGCCATATATTAATATCTCAGATATATTCCTAATTGTCAACCCCTTAATTTAGTTATTTGGTCATTAGTCATTGGTCATTAGTCATTAGTGAATAACAAAGGACAAATGACTAATGACGCTCTAGCCGAGTTCTTCTGATTCTGCAGTTAAATTGCCGATGCTGGCACTTTGAAAAGAGGGTGGCAAAGACTGGCTATTACGAGAATATGGCTCTGCCAGGTTAGAACGCAGTTGCCGCATGAGACTTGCCATTTCTAGGGCATTCAGGGCATAATCCCAGCCATGATTACCTTTGATGCCTGCCCGTTCTAAGGCTTGTTGCATAGTGTCTACTGTCAAAATGCCAAAAATTACTGGCACTCCAGTTTGAAAGCTAGCGGCGGCAATACCTTTAGAAACTTCGGCGGATACATAATCAAAATGGGGTGTTTGCCCTCGAATGACTGCACCTAGACAAATTACAGCATCATAACGATGGGAAAGTGCTAGTTGGCGAGCTACTAAAGGTACCTCAAAACTTCCCGGAACCCAAACATAGTCTACCTGATTACCTTGGGGGTTAGGATCTACACCGTGGCGTTTCAAGCAATCTTGACATCCCTCTAGCAGCTTTCCGGTAACTAGGTCATTGAATCGACCAATCACCACTGCAAACCGCAAAGGCTCCGTTTGGGTAAAAGTTCCCTCGAAAACTGCCATGACTGCCTCTTAATCAACTATAGTTCTGGCCAATATACATTTCTTATTTAAATGTAGAGGAGCAGGAAAGCACGGTTAAAAAAAAGGAAATCGGAAAAAATTTCTCCTTTTCTCCTTTAGTCTTTGACCCAGGCTTATCTGCCCCTCTAGTTCTTATATTATGTTCCTGCGCCAGAGTGAAGTCGTCGCCTACACGACAAAAAAGTTTAACAACCCAACTAAAAATACCAAACCAATCCAGACTCCAGAACCGAGCCAGAGCAGCTTTTTAGATTCAACCCAATTTTGGGGAGTGGCGTAAGCTACGGGGACGCCAACAACCAGGACAAAAGACAATAAAACTAGGCTTATCAAAGCGAATTGGAATATTATGGTCATTTTTACTTCTCCCAATACAGCGAAATACTAAGGATAGAATATCCTAAAGGGCGACACTGACATTTTCTTATTATTTTTAAGCTAGCAGAAATTGCAACATTTTTGTCATTTGTCCTTTGTCTAAGCACCAATGACTAATGACTCTTAACTATGGATTTAATTCTTTGCCACACAACAGCAGATTTTGACGCACTAGGGGCTGCGGTAGGGTTAACACGCCTACTACCGGGAAGTAAAATTGTGCTGAGTGGCGGTTCTCACCCTACTGTACGGGATTTTTTAGCATTGCATCGGGATGAATATCCCCTAATTGAACGCCGTTCGGTGAATCCAGAAAAAATTCGTTCTCTGACTGTGGTGGATATGCAACAGCGCGATCGCTTGGGTAAAGCTGCCCAGTGGTTAGATTTACCCCATGTTAGAGAAATTATAATTTATGACCATCACTTAGGACAAGAATCAGATATTCCGGCTACCGAATCATATATTTCTTCAGTAGGAGCAACCACAACTTTAATCGTTGAGCAATTGCAACAACAGGAAATTTCCCTAACTCCTGCCGAAGCAACTGTGATGGCTTTGGGTATCCACGTTGACACTGGCTCTTTGACTTATGAACAGTCCACACCACGGGATGCCCTAGCTTTGGCTTGGTTGATGCAACAAGGTGCAAGTTTATCGGTAATTTCCACCTACCGAGATCCTGGTTTGTCTGTACAATTGCAGCAGTTATTAACTGAATCGCTGGAAAATTTAGAATATCTTTGTCTACATGGATATACGGTTGCTTGGGTAACTCTAAAAACTAAAAATTTTGTGCCTGGGTTATCGAGTTTGGCATCGGAACTCGTGGAATTAACCGAAATTGATGCCCTACTGTTGGCTAATGAGTATCCTTTAGGTGAAGAGGATTCACGCTTAACTGTAATTGGGCGATCGCAAATTCCCAAAACGGATCTTAACCTATTATTCCAACTTCTAGGTGGCGGCGGTCATTCACAAGCCGCATCGCTAAACCTAAGAGGAGTTGATTCAGAGGCAATATTAAAACAACTCCTGGACGGGGTAAAAGCACAAATTCCCCATCCCCTCACCGCTAGGGACTTGATGTCATCTCCTGTTCGCACGATTCTACCTGAAACCACAATTGCCGAAGCCCAGCGCATTTTATTGCGTTATGGACACTCTGGTTTATCTGTAGTCGATGCCCAAGGGCAACTAGTAGGTATTATTTCGCGCCGGGATCTTGATGTTGCGCTGCACCACGGATTTAGTCATGCGCCAGTTAAAGGCTATATGACCACGAATCTTAAAACGATCGCACCAGATACGACACTGCCACAAATTGAGTCGCTGATGGTGACTTATGATATCGGGCGCTTACCAGTATTGGAGAATGAACAGTTAGTTGGTCTGGTCACTCGTACTGATGTGTTACGGGAATTACATCAAGAAAGAGATGAAGACGAAGAGGGACAAAAATTCAAAATTCAAAATGACGCTAACGCTGCGTTAACAAAATTCAAAATTCCTCTCAGCACTGAGTTGCAAAATCATCTTGCACCGCAACTGTGGCAATTACTCACTACAGCATCGCAAGAAGCAGAAAAACGGGGTTGGCATCTTTATCTTGTCGGAGGTGCAGTGCGGGATTTACTGTTGGCTGATGCAACATCAGGCACTTTGATGATTAAAGATATTGATCTTGTGGTTGATGGCTTTCATAAATCAGCAGATGTTGGTGCTGGTGTGGAACTAGCAAAGGCACTCCAACAACTTTACCCTACTGCCCGCTTAGAAATCCACGGGGCTTTTCAAACTGCTGCTTTGCTGTGGCACAAAGACCCAGAATTAGATTCTCTATGGGTAGATATTGCCACCGCTAGAACAGAATTCTATCCTTATCCAGCAGCGAATCCAGAAGTTGAGGCGAGTTCTATTCGTCAAGACTTGTATCGTCGAGATTTTAGCATCAATGCCCTTGCTTTGCGCCTCACTACTCCCCGTGCTGGTGAATTACTCGATTTCTTTGGTGGATTACTAGATTTACAAGCTAGGCAAATTCGGGTTTTACACCCCAACAGTTTTATCGAAGACCCCACCCGGATTTATCGTGGTGTGCGCTTTGCTGTGCGCTTCGGATTTCAAATTGAACCGCAAACTGAAGAGTTTATCCGCTATGCCATCAACAGTGGCGTTTACGATCGCACTGCTCAAGAGAATAGCAAAACTCCAGCCCTGCAAACTCGATTGAAAACAGAATTAAAGCACATCCTAGAAGCCCCCTACTGGAAATCGGCTTTGCAGTTACTCGATAATTTAGGGGCATTGCAATGTATCCATCCTAGCCTCAAGCTAGATGCAGAACTATTGCGACAATTACGTTTGCTAAAACGCTGCTTGCGGCGATTTGACCTGCAACCAACCCTCATCCATTGGGAAATGCGCTTAGAAGCGTTAATCGCCCATCTAACACCACAATATCGGGCGAAAGTGGCAAAGAATCTGCAACTGCAAGAGGATAGCATTAAACGCTTGCAAAACTTGGCTTCTGCCCAAACTGAGGTGATGGAATCTTTGCCTAAGTGTCAAAGTTCCAGTCAAATAGTGCAGTTGTTGCGACAGTACGATTTACCAATGCTGATTTTAATCGCTTTGCAAAGTCCGCGATCGCTTAGACATCAAATTTGGGAATATTTAACTGTTTGGGCTAATGTGCAGCCACTATTGAATGGCAATGATTTAAAGAAACTTGGTTACACACCAGGGCCGCAGTATCGGCAAATATTAGATGATGTAGTTGCTGCTACCTTAGATGGAGTAATTAAAGATAGGGCTGAAGCTGAGGAGTTTTTAGCACAACACCATCCTAAATGAATACATGAGCGATCGCTCATGTATTTGTGGAATGTTGAGCAATAGATTATCAATTCAGGTTTCATTATCAGGCGGATCATTTTCATCAGGTTTGATAGCTTGTATAACCTGTTGAACTATCTTTGGGTGTAATACTTTTCCCGAATGAAAAGGAATGACAACCCTGATATTTTCTAGGCGATAGACTTTGTGACTGCCTTTACTTCTAATCTGGATAAAGCCAGCATCCAATAATAGTTTTTCCGCTTCCTTGGCATTTAGTCGCGGTAGTTTAGGCAACCTGAACCTCCAAAGTCATAGTCAGGATTTCCTTCTTTAAAAGTTCCTGTTTCTCTGACTCTGATAGAGTTTCTACGTAAACTTCAACAGCTTCTTTGATATTTGAGCTTACTTCTTCCAAAGAATCACCTTGACTTTGACAGCCTGGAAGTTCTGGAGAATAAGCATAATAGCCATCTTCATCTTTTTCGATAATAATGTTTACTTTGTAAAACATAAAATAATCAATTATCTGATGAGAATTAAATTTTCACATTCATACTATATACTGCGATCGCAGTAGTCTAAATTGTATCTGGATCGATATTTAACTCTCGCAATTTTGCTGCAAAACGTTCTACTCTTTCTTGCGCTTGTGCTTTTACTATGGTTTATTGTGCCTGCACGATGGTTTCTTCAGGTGTCAGAACTAATTGTCCATCAGGTGTGAACCAACGTAATAATCCCTGATGAATTCCCAAATATAACCCTAATTGTTTACTCCACAAATGCCCTTGTGCATTTGCCTGTAAAGGTTGATATTTTCCATCTACTAAATGAAATCCCGCAAATTCTAACGTATATGGGTCAAACCAAAAATAATCCGGTGCGCGAAAAGTATCTTGATAAATTTTTTTCTTTATACCTTTGTCTGTTTGGGCTGTTGATTCCGACATAATTTCTACGACGACATGGGGATATTTGCCATATTCTTCCCACACTACCCAACTTTTGCGGATTTTACGTTCTGTTTTTAATACTACAAAAAAGTCTGGGCTACTAAGGTGTCTTGATTTTAGTTGTTGCGTATTGTAATAGATAGTCAGGTTTGCCGTCGCATAAAAATCATTTCTGTCTCGCCACAGCCATTTCAGGCATTCTAAAAGTAAGATTATTTGTCGCATGTGCAGTTCTGTTTCCCAGGGAGGTTCGTCACTATATAAATCACCTGGTGGAAATATCACATCTTGCGAAATGTCTTCAGTAGATTCTGATTCTTGGGTGATGGTCATAGAATCAATCCGGCATTAATTAGTTCTGGGTTGATTTTAACAGAGTTGTAGATGGCTATGCGTAGCTGACTGTAAAAGTATCCTATTTTTAGGGTAAGGGTAAATAAACTATTCTGTCTTGATATTCATCGTCTTCTGATGCCAAAGCAACTATTATGAGTTCTTCTATATTTTCACCAATACTTAAATTCGGATTGAGGATAAAAATTCCTGGTACGTGACGATTAACAGCGATATGGTCAGCTAAATGTACTGGCATAGAAGTTCGGTTATTTGTCACTAATATAAAATTATTATCCTCACACCAACACATAATTTCTGGATCGAGTGTACTTTTTGGTGGAGTTCCTGATTCTCCTACCACTTTAATCGCAATACCAGGTTCTCTTAGCCTAATTTGATTTGGATATACAGGATTGACATTTTCATCAATCAGATATTGCAGTGTCATGCTTGCTGTTTAGCTTGTCTTTCAATTCGGAGTTGGCGCAGTTTATCCGATGCTGGTGGAGGATTAAGCCGCTGTTGTTCTCGCATTCTATGACCGTGTTCTATCCAGTTTCTCATATAAGCACTGACAGCTTCTTTGTTTTGCAGATAATAAAGAATAGTTGCATATACTTGTTCCAAAGAGATAGTTTTATAGATTTGGGCAATTTCTTCTGGAGAACGTCCACAATCAATGTATTCATAAAGAATTGTTTCAATCCCAATTCTTGAGTCTTTGAGTCTAATGTCTTCAAAAGACAGGAAGTTGAAATACTCTGTGATTTCTTTGGTAGGCATAGATTAACTGATATTCATTTATATATGCTAATCTTTTTGTTCAAGCGATCGCACTACATTAAGGCTTTGCAAAAACAGGCGATCGCATTCTTAAGTTAGGCAGAAAAAAAGAGAGTGTGAGCTTATCTTCGTCACAAACAATACAAGATACCTGACTTCTCAAATTAAGTCGGGTATCTGTTTCATTACGGTTTAATTAAAGATTTCTCAGACTGGCGATATTTAGCAATTAACTTACGTCGTTTTAGAGGTGAATAAAGCAGCATGAAAACTGCGGGTAAACTGATTCCGGTCAGTGCTAACAAAACTAATGGATTGAGAAAGCCTGCTATTATCCCAGTTCCTACACTAGCCCCAAATCCTAATGTTAGTAGTATTAGTACAGTTGTAAATGAGTCTTTAGTTAAATCTATAGCCCTAGGTAAAAGTTCTTTGAGAAAATATATTACAAAAGCTAAGGGTATATTTATAATTGAACCTACAATAATACTAGTAAATACAACAGAACCAACGTCATAAGAACCCACAACAAAACCCACAGCAGCACCTACAACCAAACTTAGAATTAAAGGCAGCATGAGAAGCCACAAATATAAAAATAAATATGGATTATCATAAGTAAAAACTAAAATAAGAGACAAAAGTATAGTTAGACTGCAAGACCAAAGGCTAAATATCATCCCCTCATTTCCAAGTCTTGCTACTAGCAAATTCACAACTGCGTTTACAGCTAACGTCGTAGCCATAGGTACGACCTCAGAAATTAAAACAGTAATTAAAAACAGCCAAATTAAATCACCAGAAGGTATCTTCCGCTTTTCAATTGGTAAAGCAGCCGTCTGCACCTTCACCGTTAAAGTGTGAGTCGCTGGATAAGCATTACTATGCAGTATTAGTTGACGTTTATACTGCTTGTCTGCCATCAATTTACTCGTATCCACCTCAACCTGACACCGATTATGATTCCTGCTAAACTGAGTAGGTGTCACCGAAATCCAAGCATGAACATCTGGCGTATGCGGTGGATCATTAGGATGAGGTGCAACTTCCCATCTACCTTCTAGCAAGGTATCTGATATGGGGTTTTCAACTATGATACTTTGCGTTAGCTTTTCCCCTAATCGGTTCGCTTTGAACTCCAGCACTGTTTCACTGAAATCAACTCCCGCTACACGAATAACATCAAGAGGTTTAAGTGCTTCTAAAGCTGATTGTGCATTAGCAAAACGGTTTTTCTGTAGCGGTTGTACCATTTTTTCCAACCAACCTAGAAACCGTAGATTCAACCGAGGTAGAAGATGACGAAACTTAATTAAATATGGATCATCTTGATCTTGTAATTGATCTATTTTTGTTGATTTGATTCCTGTCAGTAAGCAAATCAAGGTTGCACCCAAAGCATACAAGTCTGTAGCGTCTGTTGGTTTAAACATTTGCTCTGGCGGAATAAAACCCGGAGTACCTTTAAATACGCTACTCGCTGCAACTTCCCGGCTGCCAATACGAGCAAAACCAAAGTCAATTATATAGACATTGCGTTCTTCATCTACCAAAATATTTTCCGGTTTGATATCCCGATGAATTACCGGAGGATTGAGATTTTGCAGGTATCTAAGAATTTTTAAGGCTCTGACAGCAATTTGCTTAACTTGCTCTATTTCAAACTTACCGAGGAGTTCTGCCAAAGATTGGGCGTTGATATATTCTTGCACCAAACAAAAGCCATCAGACGTAGCAAAAGAATTTATGTAGCGGGGAATACCGGGATGATTTAGTCCTTGTAGCACTCTAATTTCTCGTTGATGAGCCTCAAAACCAGACCAACTAGAGCCAGCTTGAGCAAAGCAAAACTGCTTTATTACCATCTGTTCCCCTGTATCAACTTTTGATGCTAGCCAAGTAATCCTTCCTCCTTCCCGATTACGTCCCAATTCTCGCAAAATTTGACAGCCGTGTTCGCTGAAATCTGGATAGCTATTCATAGTTCAAGGGCAACAAGTAGGGTATGCCAAGTTTGCTGTGTATTACGCAAATACACTTAAATTACCAGGAGTGATTCAATTAATCAACGTTTTTAACAATAGTTATAGGTGCAGGACATTGCCTCTGCAGTTAATAAAGATTTTTAACCACAGAGAGGCAGAGGGCACAGAGAAGAAAAAGCGATCGCTAGCCTTCCGAAATACCTTCATGCTACACTGTAGTCAATATCAAACCTCATCACAACTCCAACGAGATAGCACAAATGAAATAGTACCAAACACCTGTTGCGCCAAAGTAACAAATGTCAACAAAGAATAAATGCAACTAGTTTGACAGGGTTACTTCACATAGTCATGTACTAAAAATATTGTCATCACTCGTATCTAGATCGAACCGCTTGGCAAGTGTCTGCGGCTAACTTTGTTTTGTGTCTAATCTACCCGTAATTGTTATGAATACACGGGTGGAACTTTGCGAATTGAGGTTTGAGAAGAATGCAGAAAAAATCAATATTATTAGCTGAGAATTTAGCTTACGAACTCAGCTTGGACAGAACTTTGTTTCAAAAAATTCAGATGAGTATCGAAGCAGGCGATGCCTTCGGCAAGACGCATTTGCGTCAAAGCATCGCTTTAGTAGGTCGTAACGGTGTAGGAAAATCAATCCTACTCAAGATACTTGCAGGCCAAATTAGCCCCAAGGCTAGTTCAGTTTTACGTAATGATATTGTCTACTATTTGCCACAAATCAGCACTATTAGGCAAGAAACTACAGTAAATACAGTACTGAATTTTTTGATTTCCACCTCTGATGAATGGTGGGAAATTGAGCATATTTTGCAAACACAATTTGATACAAATATTGATTTTTCTCTACCAATTACTAACTTAACTGGAGGAGAACTCACAAAACTATTTCTAGCGATCGGTTTAGCCCAAGAACCAAATTTACTATTGCTGGATGAGCCAACCAACCACATGGATTTGCAAGCCTTAGAAAGTTTAAGGCAATTTCTTCAAAATTTCACTGGCGCGTTTGTGATTGTCTCGCACAAGCCTTTTTTCTTAGACCAAGTAACTTGTGTTACTTGGGAACTTACGCCTGTTAGAATAAAGATATATGGAGGCAATTTTTCTCAGTATCGAGAACAGAAAGAAATCGAGTTAGAGGTAGCATTGCGATCGCACGAAGTCGCCAGAAAGGAACTCAAACGTACCCAAGCCACAGCTATGCAAGAACAGCAACGCGCAGCCCAATCTAGCCGCAACGGTCGCGCCAAGTTTCTTAATGGCAGTATTGATAAAATGGCAGCAGGGCTGATGAAAACCAAAGCTGAGGTGTCTACTGGAACTGCGAAAAAGAAACATGAAGCAGCAGTAGCAAAGGCTAATCAAAAGGTTGCAGAGACGAAGGTTAAAACTACCAAAGTAACTAGTATTCAGCTAGAAGAAAAAAATCAAAAGCGCCGAAATCTAATTAATATCCAGGGTGCAAATCTTAGGGTATCAGAACGTCTATTGATTCAAAATATTCAATTACATGTATCATCTGGCGATTGCATAGCCATTATCGGCGCAAACGGTTCTGGTAAATCGAGTCTAGTAAAAGCAATTTTGGGGATGGAAAACCAAACCGCAGTTTTGGACTCAGGTGAGGTTTTGCTTGCACCAGCGATAAAAGCTGTATATCTCGATCAAACCTACGAAATGGTAAATCGCCCATACACACTTTTGGAAAATATGCAAGCTGCCAATCCTCATCTCAGCTATCAGCTTTTGCGTCAACAACTAGGACACTTTCTGTTTAAATATGATGACGTTCACAAAAGCGCCTCTGTATTGAGTGGGGGTGAATTGGCAAGATTAGCGTAGGCGTAGCCCGCCGCAGGCATCGCTATGATCAGTATCTCAGAAATCGACCTGCTGATTCTCGATGAGCCAACTAATAACCTGGATATTGAAACTGTTGAACAAATGGTAGTAGGTATCAATGACTATCAAGGGGCACTTTGGGTAATTTCCCACGATCTAGACTTCCTCAGCCGAACTAACATTACTCAAAGTTTTAAGTTGAGAGAGCAAGCCTTGCAAATGACAACCTATTTACCCAATACACCAGAGCAATATTATCGAGAATTACTCGAAATCTCTGAGCCAAGATCGTTGTAGCTCTTGCTTGCGTGTCCGTAAACTTTGCAAATTCTATTCACTAAGGCTGAAAGTCGCCCATCCTGCCACGTAAATTTCTAGCTCTACAACAGAAGCCGTAAAGCATACGGGCAAGTTATAATTCTCTTGCGGTGCAACGTAACAAAAATTTATGAGTAACCCCCTTGTGCAAGCCTTTTTCGTAGGCAGAGCAGTAGCTGAAGTAGTTAATGAGCGTTTAGAGGTCGCCTTGACCGATGCTTTGAGCGATTTGGGCAAATTTGATGCAGAAGCTAGAGAGCAGCTGCGCCAGTTTACAGACGAAGTTCTAGAGCGGGCAAATCGGGCAGCAGAAGCTGCTAATGGTGGCCAAAGTACCACAGGTACTGGACAAGGCAGTTCTGATTCCGGTGACTTACAAGCAGATATTGATGAACTACGAGCAGAAATTGCCCTGTTACGAACAGAATTGCAACATTATCGTAGAACTTCTGCATAAATTTGGGTCATTAGTCATTGGTCATTAGTCACTTGTACTGAACTTTGCCGTAAAGCCTGCGGCATAGCTACGCATATGACGCAGCCTCTCCAAGAGTTGTATTGGTCAAAAATTATTATGTACAAATGACAAATGACAAAGGACACTTAAAAAAAAGTTTAGGAATCAGGTGCGTTTTCTTTCAAGAAATTCGGTTGCAAACCAACGGTAAACAAAGTATATGGAACAAGGTTATTCAGATAAAGCATACCGTTGGAATCGGGAACAATACTCTAGCAGACGGCGTTTTGTGGACATTTGGTCTTTTGTTTTGACCTTATTGTTCAAACTTTGGCGATACAACAAATCTTGGAGTTATCCGGGTGGTGTGACTGAGGCAAAGCAAGCCACAAGACGCAAAACCCAAGCGGTGTGGATTCGCAATACCCTGCTAGATTTAGGCCCAACCTTCATCAAAGTAGGGCAATTGTTTTCTACCCGTGCTGATATATTTCCAGTTGAATATGTAGATGAATTAGCCAAGTTACAAGACAAAGTACCGGCATTTAGCTATGAGCAAGTAGAAGCAACCATTGAGAGAGAACTAGGCAAGAAAATTCCTGAACTCTTCCATAATTTTGAACCGATTCCTTTGGCTGCTGCTAGCTTAGGGCAAGTACACAAAGCTGTGCTGCATAGTGGAGAATCGGTTGTTGTCAAGGTGCAACGTCCTGGACTAAAGAAGTTATTTGAAATAGATTTACAAATTCTTAAGGGAATTACCCGCTATTTTCAAAACCATCCTAAATGGGGACGGGGACGAGATTGGTTAGGTATTTATGAAGAATGTTGTCGTATTCTTTGGGAAGAAATTGATTATCTCAACGAAGGTCGTAATGCTGATACTTTTCGCCGGAACTTTCGCGGTTACGATTGGGTGAACGTCCCAAAAGTATACTGGCGTTACGCCTCGTCCAGAGTGTTGACTTTAGAATATCTCCCTGGAATTAAAATTAGCCAATACGAAGCTTTAGAAGCGGCAGGTTTAGATCGAAAGGCGATCGCTCGTCAAGGCGCTCAAGCCTACTTACTACAATTACTCAACAGTGGCTTTTTCCACGCCGATCCTCATCCAGGCAATATTGCCATTAGTGCAACTGGTGCTTTGATATTCTACGATTTCGGCATGATGGGGCGGATTAAGTCAAATGTCCGTGAAGGACTAATGCAAACACTGTTTGGCATTGCCCAAAAAGATGGCGAGCGCGTTGTTCAATCTCTGATCGATTTAGGCGCGATCGCCCCAACCGATGATATGGGCCCAGTCCGGCGTTCCGTCCAGTACATGCTGGATCATTTTATGGATAAGCCATTTGAAAACCAATCGGTGGCAGCAATTAGTGACGACCTTTACGAAATAGCTTATAATCAGCCATTTAGATTTCCAGCAACCTTCACTTTTGTGATGCGAGCTTTTTCTACTTTAGAAGGGGTAGGCAAAGGTTTAGATCCAGAGTTTAACTTTATGGAAGTTGCCAAACCGTATGCAATGCAGCTTATGACCGATATGAATGGTTCTGAGGGGAATAGCTTTATTAACGAATTAAGTCGTCAAGCAGCTCAAGTAAGTAGTACCGCGTTTAGTCTACCACGTAGATTAGAGGATACCTTAGAGAAACTAGAACGGGGAGACATGCGCTTGCGGGTTCGGTCTATCGAAACTGAACGCCTATTGCGCCGACAGAGCAGTATTCAGCTCTCAATAAGTTATGCTCTGTTAATCAGTGGTTTCACACTTTCGGCTACGATCTTAGTCGTTACCAATTATGTATGGTGGGCACTAGCGCCTGGTTTAATTGCAGCAGGGCTTTCAGTGATCCTGATCAGACTACTTTTACGACTTGACCGTTACGATCGTATGTATTAATTGTTGGTTGCAAAAATAATTTATGAAACTTAATTTCACGGGTTTTAGCGATCCGGGACTTATTCGTTCTAATAATCAGGATGCTTACTATATCGACCCAGAGGGGCGGTTTTTTGTTGTTGCCGATGGCATGGGTGGTCATGCAGGAGGTGAGGAAGCAAGTCGCATTGCCACTGGAGAAATTCAGGCGTATTTGCTGGCAAATTGGGAATCTTCTAAATCTTCTCAAGAATTACTAGAGCAAGCTTTGTGGGGTGCCAATGAAGCGATTTTGCATGATCAGCAAAATCATCCCGAACGCGCCGACATGGGTACAACGGTTGTAGCAGTAATTTTTCGCGCCCCAGAAACGCCTTGGTGCGCTCATGTTGGCGATTCGCGGCTGTATCGTTTCCGAGAATCGCAATTAGAACAAGTAACAGAAGACCACACTTGGGTAGCACGGGCAATCAAAATCGGTGACATCACTTTAGATGAAGCACGATCGCATCCTTTTCGTCATGTATTATCGCGCTGTTTAGGACGTGAAGACTTGCATCATATTGATGTACAACCATTAGATGTAAAACTTGGCGATCGGTTACTGTTATGTAGTGATGGTCTAACAGAAGAACTTGTCGAACATAAGATTGCTAGCTGCCTCCAAGATACTCCTTGGCTTGATAAAGCCGCCATCTCTCTAGTTGAGGCTGCCAAAGACCACGGAGGGCACGATAACATCACAGTTGTCATCGTCTCACTCGACTAACTAGTTATTGGTCATTGGTCATTAGTCGATGCTTAGTAACTTTAAACAAATGACAAAGGATAAAGGACAAATAACAAATCTGGTAGATATACTCAGCAATTTGTTCAGCATGAGCATTTTTACTTTTTACAATTTGATACAAATATTTTTAGCCTCTAAAGTGACTTAAAAGAGGCTAAATTTGCATAAATTGGTAGATTTACATCTTGCACGTAATAACGTGAAGCAACTATAATTCACGCTTATTACCATCCATTCTCCAACCTCCTGAAAGTCCCAACCCTCCGAAACCTCTTCCATATTGCGAAGAGACAGCATCTTAGTTTTTCTCAAACAGGAATAACTATGTAGGATTTAGGACAAAATTTGCTCATTTCCTCAAAGGAGAGTTATGCAAAGCAAAAAGGAGTCAAGAGGTAGTTATATCTATCCAAGATTAAACAGAGAATATTTTCCGGAATATGGCTTGGCTGACTTGGGTAGTATATCACTAGGATTAGGTGCAAGATATCAAAGCAGAAAAGTTCCACATTTTGGATGTGGGCAATATGTCAAACACTTGTTATCTTTCGTAATACGGAGGAACAAATGTTGGACAGATACCAGTCCAATTATCCAATTTGGACTTCTGTAAGCGATATCACCTTATTCGTTGTTTTTTCGGAGTTAATTATGAACCAACCAATGAAACTATCCTTGGAACAGCAATTTAGCATCTGCTCATTTGCTACTCAGGTACAAAATATGAGCCACGACCAAGCTAAAGACTTTTTAGTTAAGCTCTATGAGCAAATGGTCGTGCGCGAGGCAACTTATCAAGAGCTTCTTAAGCACCAGTGGGGCTTAGATTCCGGTTCCACTATGGCATAGAGTCGTTCTACTGTCGCAGTGGGCGACCTCCTTCTCTTGCTTGGTTCCAAGGAGGAAAACAGCTGGGGATGTCGGGGCGTCAACTTCGATAAATAATTCTGTAAAGGTTGGACAAAAATTAAATTCAAAAAACTAACAAGGAGTAAACTTTTCGACGATACATCTGCTAGAGTCTAAACTTACTTTAATTTTGTAGTAAAAATCTACTTTTGGCTTTAGACAGACTTCCTTTTAGTTCGTCTAATGTGATGATTAATCTGCGTAAATTTACAATCTCCCGGAATATATACACAGAAAGATTGAGAGAGAATTTAAATAGCCGTGATTTGGCAGCTAGTTTTTTCACTCTTTATACATATAACTAGAACTTACATCTATATATATATTTTGTTTATAAAAGTTTACATTTTTCAAGAAACCACCTTTTAGTTACATAGAATACATGTAGTAGAAATAAATTATTTCTAGTTGGAAAGATCGTATGGAGAATCTGTATCAATACTTTGCAGTTTTGCGAGAATTTGAGGCTTAATCTTTTCATACTCACTTTTGAGTAAGCTTTTACTAATTTGCGAGTCGGCAGAGGAGATTAATGTGTTGCTCATTGCGAGCCACTCTTGCAGTCGTTGGCGCTGGGCAGAAGCGATGCTGGAATGTAAGATATGGGTACAGCGATTTGGTGTTTCTCGTGCAAAGAACAACAGACGATAATAACCTGTGTGCTGTAGTAACCGGGCAATTTCTTGACCAAGACTAGTTTTGAGATCAAGGTAGTAAGGTAACCATTTAGTGCCATGTTTGCGGTTATAGATGACAGTAATCCATAGCAGCATGGGATGGGGAATAGAGATAAAAAGAAATTGGTTATAGCGGGTACAGAGTAAGCGCTTTTGAATTTCCTCTTGCGGTAGCATCACCCACAGAGCGGGTAAAAGCTCCCCATTGTTATTAATGGGCTGGGGAAAAACAATATCGGCAACTGGTTTATTTTGGGGCCAGGAAATGGCACGAGCGATTTCATCGTTTGACGAGGATACCCGCGAATCACCTTTTGTCTTTTGTTCAAGCTCATTGCTCACT
Organism: uncultured Nostoc sp.; assembly: GCF_964245445.1. GTDB lineage: Bacteria > Cyanobacteriota > Cyanobacteriia > Cyanobacteriales > Nostocaceae > Nostoc. The sequence goes on along the minus strand of NZ_CAXTNE010000010.1, from coordinate 16,960 downwards.
TTAGTAGCAGGAACTAGCGCCTGGATGTCTTGCTTAATATTGCGTGTATGCTCAGGCTTTTCTAGAGATGCTAAAACCTTAAGGATTTCAGTGATATTTTGGGGGCGATCGCGTGGTACTTTAGCTAGACAACTCATCACCAAATTTTCGATTTCTTTTGGTAATTCTAATCCGGGCGCAACCTCAGCAAAAGAACGTGGTTTTTGATAGTGATGTGTTTTATACCATGCTCCAAAAGAGTGAATTGATGGCGCCAGTGGCATTTTGCCTGTGAGCATCTCAAACATCATGACGCCCAAACTATAAATATCAGAACGATTGTCTAATTCTTTACCCTCCATCTGTTCGGGAGAAGAATAAGCCAATGTCCCCAAATAGAATTTTGTATGGTCGCCATCTGACTGTAATAATTTAGCAATACCAAAATCTAGAACCTTGACCAATTCTCCAAAACTGGGATCTTGAATCACCAACATATTGCTTGGCTTGATATCGCGGTGGATAATTGGGCAAATATGGCCCTCAACTGGGATGCCATCATGAGCGCACTGTAACCCCAGGCTGAGTTGACGCGCCATACTCAAAAATCTTGGTAAAGGCAATCCTTGTTTGCGAATAATATTGTTCAGGCTTTGTCCTTGTAAGTATTCCATGACGTAGAAAGGGGTGTTATTGTCATCTACGCCATAGTCCATGACTCGGACAATGTGAATGCTTTTTTGCCCTAGTAAAGCACAGGTTTTTGCTTCTCGCTCAAAGCGGTCTTGCAATCGCATCTTTTCATTTTGGATTGATAGTGCCAGAAACTTAACCGCAACCGGTACACCTCCCAACAAAGTATCTTTAGCACGATAAACCCGACCCATTGCTCCAGTACCGATTAACTCCTGGAGTTGGTAGCGTTTGCTGAGTAAGCGACCAATGTTGGGGTCTGACATAGAGAATTTGAATCCAAAAGCAGGTTGTAAGTGTCTAGAAGGAAAAGTGCATTCAAACTGATATTTGATTATTGCGCCTATAAGTGACTTTCTAGGCTCATACCGCAAGGCGGAGGAAGATCAAAAGGAGCCATTGCGCCCTTGCGGCTGTGCCAACTTGTACCCCTACGGGGATCTTGCTACGCTTTTAGCGTTAAGGCAGGGTAGTAACTGGCTCTCAAAAGTCAAAGAAATTGTATTTTAAGCTCTTGCGCTATTTGAAATGGTATATTTATTTCCGCGCTTGCTGTACTAACTTTTTTCAGTCCTCTCTTAGAAGATTGAAAGCATGATCTAGCCGTTTGCAACCGAGGCGGTTATTACAATTGGTGTAACATATAGGATCAAACAAGCAGAAAGGGTAGATTTATAATGACGCTTTTTACCATTTTGCACTTTCATTGTGGTGTAATTTTAGTTTGCCCAATTTTGACTAAATAGATAACTCTAGAATCTGCCAAAAAATTTAATTAGGTAGCACCACACTCACCACAGAGTTATAAGAACTCAGTAATGAGTGTGGAGTTTTGAATATCAATAAAGTCTTCAGGAACGACATGAAGCCGTGCTGGGCAGATTTTATAAGCTCCAAACTCTCATGCCTCGTAAATAATGCTCTAGCTTATTAGGATTTATGACTGTTGTTTTAACGTGAATTCGACGGCTCATATAGTGTCCGCCTAATTTGCCTTGCTCAAAAGACCTCTAAGAAGTTTTACTACCCAAAATCGTCCCTATCCTAGTGGGAGAGGGACGACTTAAACTAAAATTCAAGGCAGGGAGAGGTTCGTCACACTCAGGTTATTTTAGTGAGCAGTGGTCTACAACTAAAGTTTTGCTTAATTTAGTACTTTCCTCCTACCTCCAGCAAGGCTGTACTCTGCGTTGATTTTGTAAGTAGGGATAATTAAAGATACTTATTACTTTACCAAGTTTTTGACCTTCAGGCTGATTCTGACGATGTAAGGATGAATTATTTATTGAGAAAAATATGATAGTACTAATTGCTAGTTTTTCGTTGTCTCTGTATGTTATAAGAAATGTCAAAAACTGATTTATTACCCATTACATAGTATTGAATTCGACGTTCTATAATATTGTTCAATCGGGAAATAAAATCATAAAAGAAGTAAGGATTTTTACCCATTTCTGCCAATGCTTTTAACCATTTTCCTTCCTTGAGAGGCTCTACAACTTGAAAGTAAGCTAGATGTTTTTTATAGACTGAATTATTATAAGACATAGCACGCATTAAAGCTGGATTTTTTTTCACAACTTCTTGTTGCATGAAAGAATTACTAGCATTCAAATATTGATTTAGACGTGATAATTGGCTTTTATGTACAAGAGATCCGGGGCGTGAGCGGTAGAAATAATAGGGTTTTGGCTCAAGGAAAAAGCGAGCTCCTTTGATTAAGCATTTCATATCAATCCAAAAATCTTGACCCATCCTGATGGCATCATCGTACTCGATGCCGTGCTTAACCAGAAATTCTCGTTTGAATAGAGGCTTGCTTATACCAAGATGCAATCCTGGTTGTCCATAGACATCAGTTTCAACAAAATAAACGATATCAATTTGGAAAACTTTATCTATACTTTCTTCACTTTCTTGAATCAATGTACTCCAAGGAGATGTTTCGCCATCGTTAATTAAATAAAGATCGTCAGCAATCATGTCTGCATTTCTTTCGTTTGCCAATGACACAAGCTTTTCCAATCTTTCAGGAGCATACCAATCATCTGAATCAAGTACAGCAATCCATTCTCCTTGGGCTGCTCTAAGGGCACGATTACGCGCAGCAGCAGCCCCAAGGTTTTGTTGATTAACTATTACTTTGAGACGTGGGTCAGTAAAACTTTTAGCGACTTCTACAGTTTTATCACTTGAAGCATCATCGACTATGATAACTTCAATATCTGTGAGCGTTTGCTCTAAAACTGACTCTATTGCCTTCGCAAGATAAGCTTCAGTATTGTAAGCAGGGATAATTACAGAGACTTTAGGATTCATAAAACTGGACTCCAGACTACACGGTTCGGTAAAAATACTATAAAGTCTAAAGATAATTTGATAATTTCTTATTTAGTATACAACTCAGTCGGTCAGTGATAATAAACGATAACTCCTTGAGGTCAGGCATGAGATATCGGACTTTGAAGAAGCAGAAGCAGTAGATTGGGATTGTTTGAGCGGCAGGCTTCCAGCCTAGACGGGCAGCAGCGCTACCTTTAGGTTGACTGACGCTCTAGGCTAGCTTCCATTGTGTTAGTTAAAAAATGACCAGCCAAGATGCCACTACTGAGGTAATATCTATCTTCCGAAATTCGGTGCAGGGTTTCAAAGCCACTACGACGCTGACGATCGCCTATTACCCAGTAACGCTGCACAATTGTATCTAAACCAATCCACCCTTCACCTTCAATCTGCCCCAAAGTATTATGTTGAAGTAAAAAAGTATACTGACGCTCTCCCTCATGAAGCCGCCCCCTATATTGCAAAGAGATTTCTGAGCGATCGCTACCAGGAAATATCAGTTTTGTAGCCATAGTAAACCAGTTATCTCGATTCCAAGCTACCAAGGTCATACCCTTGACACTGATTGGCATACCATTACGTTCCAACCAATTTCCTTGCATTGTCCAGCGTCCTGGTTCCAATAAAAAAGTATGAGCCACCTTCTATATTCCCTGTCTTGATCGAGTGCCGCCAAGACTACAGTTATAGCAGTGCTAAGTTGCGTTAGCGAGAGCAAGGCGTTGAGCCAGTGCAGAATGAAGAAATTTTTTATCTTGTTTATTGTTCCTGTCTCAGCACTGAGTACTGACTTTGGTGAATTTCTCCCAAAAGCACTTCTTGAGGTGCCCCAGTCGCAGTAGGTAGGTTGCCAGGAATACCCAAATGTCGCCAGTAGGCTAAAACTGCAAAGGCGATCGCTTCTTTAAAATCTGCACTTATACCAACTTCATCTGTAGTCAAGACTGGTATTGATGGCAACAACAACTCTAATCGACGTTTCAAATAGAGATTGCGACTACCACCGCCACATAATAGTACCCTTTGTGGCATTTCCGGCAAAAAAGTGCGGTAACTATGAAAAATTGAAGCAGCTGTAAGTTCCGTGAGAGTTGCCAGGAAATCGGCAGCACTGAGTTGATATGCTTGGGCATCTTCTAAACACTGATGCAGGTAAGCTACACCAAATAACTCTCGACCAGTGGATTTAGGCGGCGGCAGATGAAAATAGTCTTGGTTGAGCCATTGTTCTACCAATGGATCACAAGGAGTACCACTCGCTGCCCAATTGCCATCTTCATCGTAAGTTTTAGCACCAGCGCTTAAATGCTCCACCGCTAGATCCAACAGACTATTTCCTGGGCCAGTATCCCAAGCGCGAATTTTTGAGAGCCAGTCGCCATGCCGAGGCGGAATATAAGCAACATTACCAATACCACCAATGTTTTGAATACAACGCCCTTCTTCAGAATGACTGAGTAAATAGGCATCTACTCTGGGCACGAGAGGCGCACCATGACCACCAATAGCGATATCAGCAACGCGAAAGTTGCTCACCGTTGTAATGCCCGTAATATGGGTAATTAATTCACCGCGTCCTAGTTGGAGACTGTAACCTAGTGGGGAGTGGGGAGTGGTTTTGTTTCCTATTCCCCTATCCGCAGGTGGTCGGTGATAAACTGTTTGACCGTGGGAGCCAATGAGAGTGGCTGGCTGATGACCAATTTGAATATTTTGGGCGGCTTGGGCAAAGACTTGAGCGATCGCATCATCTATTTCTGCCAATTCTGCCATTGAGATGGCAACGCCTGCACCAACTGCCAAGATTCTTTCTCTGAGTTCGGCTGGATAAGGATATGTTGCCCCGGCTAGCAACTCAATTTTAAGATCCAATTCTGTACCAGATATCTCTACCAACGTAGCGTCTATGCCATCTACGGATGTGCCACTAATTAAACCGATAACGCGAGTAGAGACAGCAGCTTCTTCAGTTGGATGCATTGATCAAGACTCTTTTGTTGCAAGAGGTAGTTTAATTCATGTTACTACCCATGTCAAAAAAACTCAGGTGGCATAGTTGACTGGAGAAAGACAAATTGTCAGGGAAGGGGTAAGAGGCAGCCGACAACTACCCGTCAAAGAAAGTGGTATTCCTTTGAGGCAGAAAGAAGAATTAAATTTTCAATTACGGCAATTCCAGAGTTATGAAAGGTATTAGAACTATCCTGGATGTCATTGTGATTGATGCAATCGTTTTTCAGAAAGAGATTGTGCAGTTAATGACTCTAGCATTATGCAGATTATGTAAGTAGGTGGGCGTGAATATTTATCGTTAGGATGAGGCAGGAGGCGGGAGGTAAGAGGGTTTAAGCCTATTTAATTTTTCTTAACATAGTTTTGTTTTTCCACACAGTTTTACTTAATTACTTTAAATAAAAACCAAGATAATCTTGAGCGTAAGGTTGAAAAACTATTCAGCCAAGGGATATACACAGGTTTTCAATAAATTGGCATAGCACAATGCCTCATGCCTTCTTTACCTAGAACCCTAAAAATATGAACTGCCTGTGAATCACAAAATGGCACTTTTTATAAATAAAGCTTGTTTACAATTTCCCACTGATAACTTCGCGCTTTCTACATAAAGCGATAAACATCACAGAACATAATATCAGTGATTCTCTCTAAATCCAGTCCAACAACTTACATTTCCGTCTAAGTAAAATCAAATAAAAAAAGTAGTAATCTCTCTGATGTTGGAATTTAGAAGCACATCGCACAATAGGCATGAACACGAAAGATTTTAAAAACAAGAGAGATTTGTAAAATGAAAAGTCTTTTAATTAAGTCCGCGATCGCTTCTGGTGTTGTTTTGTCCTTAGCTACTTTTACCCGCCCTGTAATGGCTGCGTCTTTTGCCGTATCAATAGAAGACCCAACCGTACAAACTGCAAATTACTCAAATCTTGTTAATGCTCGTGTACAAAATTTTGATGCTTCAACACTAACAACAGGTTACAGTGCAAACGGCTTTACATGGGCTGATGGAACAACAAATATTGGTAGTTATACGAATACTCTAATCGTGGATAAAGACCAATATGGTGGTGCTGGTGGAACAGGCAAATATTTTGATGTAGATACGAACAGATCGGGTGGTCAGCAAACGGTTTCTACCTTAAATTTGACAACCGCACAAAGTTACTTTGGACTTTGGTGGTCTGCGGGAGACGCTAATAACAAACTTACATTTCTTTCACAAGGTCAGGTTGTACAAACTATGACCACTGCTGATGTGGTTAATTATATCGCAAAGCTACCAAATAAAGCTAGTTACTACAGTAATCCTAATTTGGCATTCAAAGGTCAAAATTCTGGAGAACCCTATGCGTTCATCAACTTCTACGATGTTGGCGGAACTTTTGATCAGGTTCAATTCACCAATATTGGCGGAACTGGTTTTGAATCAGATAACCACACAGTCGCCACTAGCTACAAGAATATCACTGGTAATATCGTTACAGCAGTTCCTGAGTCTTCTTCTGTATTAGGAGTTTTTGTGATTAGTTTTGTGGGTGCTACTTCAGTTCTAACTCGTCGAGTTAAGAAAAAGTCAGTTTTGGAATTGTCATAAGTAGATGCCTAAGCCAGGAAATCTTCCTTCTGACTCGGCTACAAAACCAGGCTTCACGTTCGCGTAGCGCTGTAAACAGGATTTCAAAACTTCCGATAACAATTCAGTTAAATACAAGTTAGGGCGAGCTTACTTACGGTAGGTTCGCCCTAATCCTTTGATTTAGGATTGTTATACAAATACGTTGGTAGGGGTAGAACAATGCTTATCGGTATCAACTTAAGCAATGACGAACGGAATTTGCAAAGTTTACGGGCACATAAACAAAGCCCACTTCTCAAGAATCGATATGATAGAAAAGTAGATAAAACTTAAAAAATATTTATCGAATGGTGCTTCAATCATCTGGCTTGTCCAAGGTCAAAGACTCATTAACACAAAAAATCTTCTTGGGTAATGAACCTAATGCAGAGTTAATTGCAATTCTCACCGTTTATTTTGTCCAAGGAATTTTAGGATTATCGCGTCTAGCCGTTAGCTTTTTCCTCAAAGATGAACTGCTGCTGAGTCCAGTCGAGGTGTCGGCGCTGTTGGGAATTGTCTTCCTACCTTGGATGATCAAGCCGGTGTTTGGTTTCATCTCTGATGGCTTGCCTATATTTGGTTATCGTCGACGTCCTTATTTGATTTTATCCGGGATACTGGGAACTGCTTCTTGGGCGAGTCTGGCCACAATAGTTCATACTAGCTGGGCAGCTACATTAGCGATCGCTCTTGGTTCTCTTTCTGTCGCCATGAGTGATGTCATAGTTGACTCGCTGGTTGTGGAACGAGCTAGAGGCGAATCGCAAGCAAAAGCCGGTTCATTACAATCTTTGTGCTGGGGTGCTTCTGCGATCGGAGGTTTGATAACAGCATACTTTAGCGGTCTGCTGCTGCAATACTTTACTACCCGTACTGTCTTTGGAATTACCGCCTTATTCCCTCTCATCGTCTCAGGGGTAGCTTGGTTAATTGCTGAGTCCCCCGTTAGCAAAGATACTCAAGATAGTAATCAGACCAACCCTTTACCAATCAAACATCAACTGGGGCAGCTACGCCAAGCCATTAGCCAAAAAAGTATTTGGCTACCAACGGCGTTTATCTTCATCTGGCAAGCTACCCCAAATGCTGACTCAGCCTTTTTCTACTTCTCTACCAACGAACTCCACTTTGAACCAGAATTTTTGGGGCGGGTGCATTTGGTAACAAGTTTCGCTTCTTTAGCAGGCGTTTGGATTTTTCAACGTTTCCTCAAAAGCATCCCTTTTCGCGTGATTTTTGCTTGGAGTACTGTTCTTTCGTCAATTTTGGGGATGACGATGCTGTTGTTAGTGACTCACACAAACAGGCGGTTAGGTATAGATGACCACTGGTTTAGTTTGGGTGATAGCCTGATTCTCACTGTGATGGGGAAAATTGCCTTTATGCAAGTGATGGTTCTAGCAGCAAGGCTTTGTCCCTCTGGTGTGGAAGCGACATTATTTGCCTTGTTAATGTCGGTCTTTAATTCAGCAGGAACGGTTTCCCATGCATTCGGGGCACTAATCACCTATTGGCTGGGCATCACCGCAACGAACTTTGAATCACTTTGGCTATTGGTGCTAATTACTAACCTCAGCACGCTGTTACCCCTACCATTTATTAACTGGCTACCTGCTGCTGAGGAAGAAACTGAGACATCCAAAGATGGGGAACAAGCGTTTTTGCCAGATTTGATGTCTGAGTTGGTACTGAGAGAACCAGAGTCGAAAATAGTCGAATAGCGTAATAAATTTTACGCTATTTCGAGTCAGTGTGCTGCCTTTCCGTGGTAGTAACTAACGTAGTAAAGCTGCAAATAAATTATTTTGAGCAGCTACAAATTTTTGTACAAGATAACAAGAAAAAACAAAGTATATGCATTTGAAAATTCAAGAAAGCCTAGTTACAGAAAAATCCTATACCCGTGTAGACTGGCAAGGAGGATATCAATCTCTAACCCAAGAGTTTGATTATTGGATTGATGATATAGAAGGGCAAATCCCCAAAGAATTACAAGGTACGCTGTTTAGAAATGGCCCCGGTTTGCTCGATGTGAATGGGCAACCTCTTCATCACCCTTTTGATGGGGATGGGATGATTAGTAAAATTACCTTTACCAATGGTCGTGCCCATTTTCGCAATCGCTTTGTCCGCACAAGTGGCTATTTGGCAGAGCAAAAGGCGGGAAAAGTTCTTCATCGCGGTACTTTTGGCACTCAAAAGCCCGGAGGTTGGCTAGCTAATATCTTTGATTTCAAACTCAAAAATATCGCCAATACAAATGTTATCTATTGGGGCGGTAAACTGCTAGCAATGTGGGAAGCGGCTGAACCATATCGCCTCGATCCTTATACTCTTGAAACCTTGGGCAATGAATATTTTAATGGTGCTTTGTCAGCAGGTGAAGCTTTCGCTGCACATCCCCGCGTGGAAAATAATTGTTACCAAGATGGGGGCGCACCTTGCTTGGTGAACTTCTCAATTAAGCCGGGATTATCTACCACAATTACTATTTTTGAGCTAAACCCAGCAGGTGAAATTGTCAGACAGCACGCTCATAGTGTTCCTGGTTTCTGTTTCATTCACGATTTTCTTATTACTTCCAATTACTGCATCTTCTTTCAAAATCCTGTCACCTTCAATCCCATACCTTTTGTCTTGGGAATACGTGCGCCGGGAGAATGTATCAAATTTCAGCCAAATCAGCCAACTCAAATTTTAATTATTCCCCGCTTCCCCAAAGAAGGGCAAGAAGAGATAAAAATTCTGGAAACTCACTCTGGTTTTGTCTTCCACCACATTAATGCTTTTGAGGTAGGAGATGAAATTTTGATTGACTCCATTTGTTACCAAAATTTCCCCGAAGTGGAACCCAAAAGCGATTTTCGACAAGTTGATTTTGAGGCGCTTTCACCTGGGCAACTTTGGCGATTTTATCTGAATCTAAAGGATGGGACAGTGCGGCGAGAATTGATTGAGAGCCGATGTTGTGAGTTTCCCAGTATACATCCGGTGAATGTGGGACGCCCTTATCGATATCTATATATAGGTGCGGCTCATGCAGAAACTGGTAATGCCCCCTTACAAGCATTGTTGAAAATTGATTTAGAGTCTGGAGAAAGACAATTTTGGAGTGCTGCACCCCGTGGTTTTGTTGGTGAACCGATTTTTGTTCCGCGCCCAGGTTCTGAAAAGGAAGATGATGGTTGGGTATTAGCTTTGGTTTATGATGCTGCCTATCACCGCTCAGATTTGGTAATTTTGGATGCTAATGATTTCTCTAAAGGCGTAATTGCTCGCCTACATCTAAAGCATCATATCCCCTATGGTTTGCATGGAAGCTTTACTTCTGAGGTTTTTAGGGAAATTTAATCCCTTATTTGGGTGAAATCATTTTTTCGCTGGCAATGATATGCAAATCTATATTTTTGAGCAAGCGCACTAATTTTTGCGTCAAAGATCCTTTGAGGAGCATTTGCCAGCGCGTTCGCTGACTTTCTCCGATTACAATTTGGGTAATCCGATATTTCTCGGCGACTTGGGCGATCGCATTAGCTACGTTACTGTTGGTAACACGAATAAAAGTACCTTCAAATTCATTACACAATTTTTCACAAGTGTGAATGTGTAAGCTTTCTTCCTTGGTAAGGAAGCGTTCTGGATCGGCAACAAATAAGCTATAAAGTGGCGCGTTCATGTAGTTAGCCAGCCTCGCACCCCGGCGTAACAGCTGCACTGAGTTGGGATAAGTGGATATACACACCAAAACCCGCTCGTGAATATTACAAAATTGCCCATTGGGGGTAGTAGCGTTCGCAAAGCGTGCGCGAAGCGCAATCGCATTTCCTTCTACCTTGTCTGCTACTTCGCGCAAAGCCAATTCCCGCAAAGCAATCAGGTTACGGCGTTGGAAAAAATTATCGAGGGATTGTTGGATTTTTTGCGGTGCGTAAATCTTGCCTTCTAATAACCGTTCTTGCAGGGTTTCCGGTGTTACATCCACTACCACTATTTCATTAGCTTCATCCATTATTCTGTCAGGAACACGCTCACGGACTACTACTCCAGTAATTCTAGCTACTAAGTCATTGAGACTTTCCAAATGTTGGACATTCATTGTGGAGTAGACATCAATACCTGCTGCCAAAACTACTTCGACATCTTCGTAGCGTTTTTCGCGTGGGGAACCAGGGACATTGGTATGGGCAAGTTCATCGATTAAGACTAATTGGGGCGTAGACGCAAAGTGGCTTGTCGCCAGACATCGCTTTAAAATCGCATCTGTATCCATATCCGTTAGCGTCAACTCACCGCGATGATATTCCTTACGGGGTATAATCTCCAGTCCCTCTGCCTTTTCAGCTGTCTCCTTGCGTCCGTGGGTTTCCAAAAGCCCAACGACAACATCAATTCCTTCGTGTTTTAGCGCGTGTCCCTCTTCTAGCATCCGGTAGGTTTTGCCTACTCCAGGAGCCATGCCAATAAATATTTTATGCTTGCCCCGCCGCCGTCTTGGATAAAGCGAGTAACTTCCAGAATTTAAAGGAGTGCCAGCCGAACCAGTATTACTTTTATCTGACATTTGAAAATAGGGAGTGGGGAGTAGGGAGTAGGGAGCAATACGCTTGGGTTAAGGAAATTTATCTGTTAAGGCAGGCATGGCGGCAGGGGAGGCTGGCGTTGCAGGGGGAGAGAAAAAAGCTTAAGTCAACGGTATTGGAGTAGGGAGTAGATATATTTCATCCTTTGTTGTGCTTGCGTAGCGTGCGCTTTGTACTCACTTTTTTTATGGTGTATCTTGCACGAATATTTTAAAACATTCTTTTATGGTTCGCGCACAGCCGCAGAGAGTAAGAAAAAAGTTATCTATTTATTCCTAACTCTCTACTCTCCACTCCCCAGTCCCTAGTCCCCACTCCCCATTTACTGATTTTGCTGACGATTAAAGTCTTGTAAGTCAAGAGCATAATTCAATCGGAGAACATTGACTCCTGGTTCGCCAAAAATCCATAAAAATCTGCCATCAGTATACCTATTAATTAAACGTAGGATTTCCTCTTCTTTTACTCCCCGCGCACCAGCAACCCGCGTCAATTGTTGCCGTGCTGCTTTGAAGGAAATATGCGGGTCTAAACCAGAACCAGAGGTATAAATCATATCAGCGATCGGTTGAAGATTTTCGTCTCGCAACTGATTTGCCTGTTCTAGAATCCGTTTTAGTAGTTCTGGATTGCTAGCAGCAAGATTGCTGGCTCCAGAGATGCCAGTTGGCTTGGCTTTTTTGCCTTGGCTATATCTAACAGTACTGGGACGAGGATGGAAATATCGCTCAGATGTGAACAACTGACCAATCAAAGCCGAACCAATTGGTTCATTATTTAGATTCAGCATAATGCTGCCATTAGCTTGGTAGGGCAAAAAAACTTGACCGACTACAAGGATTATCAGAGGATAGATGATTGCAGTCAACAACCAAAGCATTAGAGTTATGAAAATTGCTCTGATAGTTTCTCGAATAATAGCCATAAAATTTTTCCAATTGCTGCTAATATTTTATTTTTTACTGTCTTTAAGCCAAGCCCACAATTGTAATCAGTAAATCTATCAATTTAATGGCGATAAACGGCGCAATCAGCCCACCTAAGCCATAAATTAAGATATTGCGTTGCACTAGCTGATTAGCTGTCAGCGGTCTAAACCGTACACCTTTCAATGCCAACGGAATCAAAGCGGGAATAATCAAAGCATTATAAATCAGTGCTGATAGAACAGCCGAATTAGGGCTAGTCAAATTCATAATATTCAAGCTTTGCAAATTAGCAGCGACAAATATCACTGGGATAATCGCAAAGTATTTAGCAATATCATTAGCGATAGAAAATGTCGTCAATGCCCCGCGAGTAATCAACAATTGTTTGCCAATGCTAATGATATCGATCAGTTTTGTGGGATCGGAGTCCAAATCTACCATGTTGGCAGCTTCTTTTGCAGCTTGCGTCCCTGTATTCATGGCAACGCCGACGTTAGCTTGGGCTAATGCGGGAGCATCGTTAGTGCCATCTCCCGTCATGGCAACTAGTTTACCTGCTGTTTGTTCTTTCTTAATGACGCTGATTTTGTCTTCTGGTGTGGCTTCGGCGATGAAGTCATCAACTCCAGCTTCTTTGGCAATGACAGAAGCTGTAATCTGGTTGTCTCCAGTTACCATGATGGTATCCACTCCCATCCGTCGCAGTTGCTCAAAGCGATCGCGGATACCAGGTTTAACTATATCTTTGAGATAAATAACCCCATAGATTTCGTTATCTAGGCTGACTGCTAGGGGTGTACCTCCCAGGCGAGAAACTCGTTCGTAGGTAGCATCCAATTCTGGTGTATCGCGTCCGTTGCGGGAACGGACAAATCCTTTGATGGCTTCTACTGCTCCCTTTCTTGCCTCATACCCACCAGGCAAGTTTGTACCACTCATGCGTGTTTTGGCAGAAAAATCAACTCCTTCTGCCTGGTTGAAGTCGAAATCAAACCTTGCGCCTAACTTTTCTGCCAGTCGCACAATAGATTTACCTTCGGGTGTATTGTCAAAGACACTAGCCGCCCAGGCAACATTAGCAATTTCCGATATTGAATGACCGTTGATGGGAATAAATTCTTCCGCCAAACGGTTGCCGAGGGTAATTGTACCTGTTTTGTCAAGAACTAAAGTGTTGACATCTCCACAAGCTTCGACTGCTCGTCCTGAAGTCGCAATGACGTTAAATTGGGCAACTCGATCCATTCCAGCAATGCCGATGGTACTTAGTAAGCCGCCAATTGTTGTAGGAATTAATGCTACTAATAGCGCAATCAAAATTGGCACGCTGACTGGACTGTTGACATAGTAAGCAAGTGCAGGCAGAGTTACCACGACTAACAAAAACACTAAGCTGAGAACTGCCAGTAATACTGTCAGGGCAATTTCATTAGGTGTTTTGCTACGTTCTGCCCCTTCTACTAAGGCAATCATCCGGTCAATAAAGCCTTTACCTGGGTCATTAGTGATGCGGATAATTAGCTCATCTGAGATAATCCGCGTCCCACCTGTGACGGAACTGGCAACGTCGGAACCTGATTCTTTTAATACTGGTGCGGATTCCCCAGTAATTGCCGATTCATCCACTGAGGCGACACCCATGATTACCTCACCATCGGCGGGAATGATATCGCCAGCAATGACGTAGATGTTATCGCCCTGTTTAAGGCTGGTGGATGAAACTTCACTAATTGTGCCGTCGGCAGCAATTTTTTTAGTGATCGTCTCTGATCTCGTTAATCGCAAGGCATCGGCTTGGGCTTTACCCCGCCCTTCTGCAATTGCTTCGGCAAAATTGGTAAACCAAACTGTAAAGAATAAAATCCCCGATAACAAGCCGTTGAAAACTTGCGGGTTCTTTTGGAGGGTTGGTCCAAATAGGTTGGGATCAATTGTTAGCAATAGGATGATGATTGTCCCTACCCAAACCACAAACATCACTGGATTTTTGATTGCATACTTAGGGTTGAGCTTGACAAAAGCATCTTTCATTGCCCTTAAGTACAGCCACTTATTACTTGTTTTGGCCTTTTTACGTGCTTGGCGGCGATCGCCAGAACGAGGATTTGGCCGTCTAGCTTTGAAGTTAGTTGCCACTTGATTTATGAATAAAGTTAGAAGTAGAGACGCGATTAATCGCCTCTAGAAGTAGAGACGCGATTAATCGCGTCTGTACAAGAGTTAGGAGTTAGGAGTAGGAGTAGCGCTGTCAAGGTGAATTTTGTTTTCATAACTAGCTTCTGAACTCGGAAGTTGAGCCATTGAACTCCGAATTTTCAAAAATATAAAAGAATAAGTGAAGATTTTGTTTGAACCAATATGAAATTTAAGCTACAGATCACCTTGACAAGCCCCTAAATTTATTGTGGGGTTCAAAATTATTGACTTTTGACTTTTGACTTCCCCGTAGGGGCTGACATGGCTAGAGTTAGGAGTTCTTAGAAACTTCCAATAAAAAACAGATCCAATCTGTAGAGTGCGTTACTAACACACCATCTGATGAAGGTGCGTTACGCAATCGCTAACACACCCTACGAAACGGAATAATTTATTTTTTAGTATTCTCGTTATATTCCAAACTTATAACTCATAACTCATAAATTTTCTAACTGCCAGATGCTAGTTTCATACCCTCAGCTATGGGGCCTAAAGCCAGAACGGGAAAGAAAGTCAATACTCCCAAAACCAATGTCACTCCAGCAGTGATACCAGTAAATACTAGAGAATCCGTTCTTAGAGTACCAGGGGTTTCAGGAACTGGTTGTTTGCGAGACATGCCGTCAGCTAACAAGAGGATGGCAATTATCGGAATGTAGCGTCCTCCAATTAAGCTAACTATTGTACTCAAGTTCCACCATAGGCTGTTATCCTTCAACCCTTCTAAGCCGGAGCCATTATTTGCTGCTGCTGAGGCGTATTCATAAACTACTTGAGAAATACCGTGATAGCCAGTGTTGCTAATTCCAGATAGGGAGATGGGATAAGCCAAGGCGATCGCACTGGGAATCAAAACTAAAATTGGGTGAATCAACAGCACGACACTGGCGAGGACGATTTCTCGCTTTTCAATTTTGCGTCCTAAAAATTCTGGGGTGCGCCCTGCCATTAGTCCGGTTAGGAATACTGTGAGAATTAAGTAAATAAATAAGTAAGCTGTTCCAGTTCCCTGGCCACCCCAGATAACCTGAATAAACAAGTTGAAGAGAGTCGAAAATATTCCTTGCGGCATTAAAGAATCGTGCATTCCATTCACAGCACCAGACATAGTAGCGGTAGTCATAACTGCCCAAAATGCCGTTTGTGCCCAGCCAAATCGAACTTCTTTACCCTCTAAATTGGGTTGTTCTAATCCAAAGGCGTTATTAACAAGGGGATTACCTTGGAGTTCTCCTACGGTTGCCACTCCCACCAGAACTATAAAAATCACAAACACCATCCAGAAAAGTAGCCAAGCTTGCTTGATGTTGTTAGCGAATATACCGTAAGTGTAAATTAAGGCTGCTGGTATAGAAATCATGGCGATCATTTCTATCAAGTTAGAAGCACCATTGGGATTTTCAAAAGGATGGGCTGAGTTTACGCCAAAAAAGCCTCCGCCGTTCTCGCCCAAAAGTTTTATCATTTCAAAAGATGCCACCGGGCCTCTGGCTATATATTGCGTTCCACCTTCTAAGGTTCTCAAATCCAGAGTCTCTTTTAATGTTTGTGGTACACCTGTTACAAGTAAAGCGATCGCTCCAATAATCGAAATTGGCAGCAAAATTCGCGTAATTCCACGGACAAGATCGACGTAAAAGTTTCCTAACTTTCTACCCGTCAACCCGCGAATAAAAGCAATTCCCACGGCTAACCCGGTGGCTGCGGAGGTGAACATCAAAAAGCCTAAAGCCGCTACCTGGCTAAAATAGCTTAAAGTTGTCTCACCAGCATAGTGTTGCTGGTCGGTATTGGTCACAAAGGAAATGGTTGTGTGTAATAATACATCCCATTTTATAGCACCGAAGCCGTTAGGATTCCAGGGCAAGAGTCTCTGAAAATATATCAGGAAATACACTGAAATACCCATGATCAGGTTACTGCAAATTACAGCCCGAATATACTGCAAACCCGTCATATCATCTTTCCTGCGGACACCCGCTAGTACGAACATACTTCGCTCTATTGGGTTCATTAAAAAATCAAGCAGTGTTCTTTCTCCCAAGAAAACACGCGCTATGTATTTACCCAGTAACGGAGTGATTGTTATGACAATACACAGCGTTAAGCCGATTTGCAAAAAACCTTGTCCCATATATTTTACGTTCAATTAAATTTAAGTGCTAGCAAGCCAATTTCTAGAAATAACAGATTAACTGTTGGGATATTTAATTTCGAGGGATTTGATGATATCTCATGTCACCGTCATTTTTAAATCTAGATTTAGTCTTTTCAGTTATTACTATCCAAATACTTATTAAATTTATTGTTAAGAATATTTAATTTTTTATTCTTAATTGATCTATAGTTATCCGATTTGATTCTTGAACAAAGTTAGGTATTTGTATGGTGCATAGCTGCGGAAGTACGGCACCAAACCCTTAAGAATGGTGTTGTACTCTCACACCTATACACCCTACTAGTTAGGATTATTTGTTTATACAATAGATTATCGAAGTTTGCTACTTTCAAAGAATATAAATATCCCAAATAATTTTATTAACGGGATTACGGGTTGGGAAGGTTGTGGTAAATACTCCACCCTTTGAGGATAACTACTTAGT
>NZ_CAXTNE010000009.1:16737-59269 GCF_964245445.1 uncultured Nostoc sp. | reverse complement strand
CCCCATTCCCTACTCCCCTGCCCTTTTTACTAATGATCATATTAATCTTTTTAGTTATTGGTGTTATCTTCAGCACAACAGCGAGTTTTGTTTTTGGAGTTCCCTGGTTGATGCCGATTTTAGGTGCTGCTGTTCCCTATCCCATTTTCTTTTTACAAGTGCGTCGTCAACAATATAAAAGTGCTTTTTGGTGGATGTTATTGTGGGGAGTTTTGCAGAGTATTGCCGTAATTGTAGCAACAGCGAGCGCACCACAAACAGCAGCAAAAGTCATCCTCCGTGGACAATCATACACTACAGAGATGTTGTACTGGATTCGCACGGGAGAAGGTATGGAAGGTTCACTCAATTTATTTTTACCAGACCATTTATTGCACTACGGGATTTTTTGTATTCTCTGCGTTGTAACTATTAGTAGCATGGCATTAATATTTGGCACTTGGATGTTGAATTACATGAACTTTTATGTTGCAGAATTGGTAAAAGTTAGTGCTAAACCTTGTTTAGCAGCTATTTTAGGGTGGTATCCTTGGTCAATTTTGCGAATAATCGGGTTTATTGCAACTGGTGTAGCTTTAGCTGCATTAGGATTAAATCTAGTAACTCGCATTAGAGGCGAAGTTCCTAAATCTCCCTTTCCGAAAACTTATATGTTGATTGGGATTGGTTTTGTGATTGCGGATATCGTTGTCAAAGCAGTTCTAGCGCCTATTTGGCAAAAACTGCTGTTGTCTGCGTTGGGTTAAATTAGTTTGTTGTCCAGAATTTTCTGGTAGGTTTGGATTGTTTGCCTAGCGATCGCATCCCAGCTAAAATTTTCCAATGCATATTTTTGGGCGTTTAATCCCCGTCGTTGGCGTTCTGCGGGATTTTGCAAAGCTTCTTGCAGTAACTCTAACAATTCTTGGACATCTGTTGCACCCACCCAACCCGACTCACTATCACGTATCTGTTGACAAATATGAACTTGGTCAGAAATGACTACGGGTATACCTGCTACCATTGCTTCAGCTACAGCAATCCCAAAATTTTCATAGTAGGAAGGCAAGACAAATAAATCAGCCGCTTGTAGTAAACTAACTTTTAACTCACCAGTGACAAAGCCAGTAATTGTAGTGTGCGATCGCAGTGGTGAATTTTGAATTTGAGATATTATCTTTTTTTCATAATCTGGCTCTTGGGGATTTGTTCCAGCTAAAACAAAATGAAACTTATAACCAACCGCTAACAGCTTCTCTAGCGCCGGAATCAACAAATTTAACCCCTTTTTCGGATCAATTCGTGACATAAACAATACTAAAGGCACATCCTCTGGTATTTCTAACTGACTATATACATTTTTAACGGGCGATTGAGGGGGAATTACACCTAACGGAATCATCAAATCTGGCGTAGATACTCCAAATCGTTCTGATATTTTAGCTTCTTGCTCACTAGTAAAATGAATTGCTGCTGCACCAGCTAAATTTTGACGTTCTATAATTGCGACATAAAGCTGTTTTAATAGTTTTTTCTTCCGTAAATCAGCCGGATCGAGAGTACCTAAAGGACGAAAAATATAAGGTAGCTTTTGCTGACGACACACAATAGCAGCAGCACTACTTATGGGAGAGAATAGAGCATGAATATGTGCTATGTCAAACTCGTGAGCATGACGTTTTAGCCAGTTTAATAAATTTAGGGAAAATTTGTAGCGACGAAATGGGGCGCAACGAAAGTAAATTATTTCATAGCCATTTTGTTTAATAGACCGATTTAAAGGAACATCCAGAGGTGTTTGACCATTATCACCATTACTATCAGTTGTGAGAATTGTAACTTTCACTCCCTCTTTTACTAAAGCTGGAGCTAATCCTAATACCATTTGACTTGGACCGCCGTAAATTAGAGAAATTGAGGGAACAATTTGTAATATTTTCATTTTTTTGTCATTTGTCCTTTGTATTCACTAATGACTAATGACTAAATTTTGATAGAACTCTAATTGCTGTTTAGCCAAAGCTTTGTTTGTATATTTAATCATTGCTTTTTGATAACCCATTTCACCAAGAGTATGAGCAAAACCTGGTTTATCCATTAATTGAACTAAGCAATTAGCAAGAGCTTGAGCATCTCCTTCAGGAAATACTAAACCATCATCGCCAATTACATAGGGAATTTCACCAGAATCAGAACCAATCACAGGTACTTGGCAGGCCATTGCCTCAATTAGTACGTGACCAAATTGTTCTTTCCAGCCAACAGAAGTTAAGGTTTTAAAATTGTGAGTTGTTTCTGAAGGCAGTACTAAAGTACTCATTAAATTGATATAGTTTACAACTTCGTTATGGGGAACACTTTCTACCAAAATTAATCGTTCTTCAATATTGTTTTCTGACGCGATTTTGATTAATTGACTTTGTAACTCTCCTCGTCCCAGTAGAAGTAATTTCCAAAGTTTATCTTTCAACGTGATTAAGGCTTGCAAAAGCGTTAACAAACCCTTCTCTTGCACAAATCGTCCAACAAAACCTACGATAAAATCTTCTTTTTTAATATCCAACTTAGCTGCTAACTCTGGTTGAGCCTTGGGAGTAAATAAACTTTCGTCTACACCCAGTTGCGGCATAACTTTAATTGCCCCTTTATATCCCCGTTGCCGCAAAACTTCTGCTCCATCTTGATTGCCAGAAATAATCCCGTGGCTGTGATTAAGGTTATATTTTTCTAATAAAGCAACTGGTAATTTCAGATGATATGCTAAATTCCACCAAGTAAAAAATACATTTTTTGCCTTGAGTCCTAATAGCTGATTTAAGACAATCATCTGAGTATAAGCTAGCCCCCTAGACCCTTGTTCAACTTGGATAATTTGGGGACGAAATTCTTTTAACAAAGATATCAAATCAGATCCAAAGGTAAGGAGTCCCTGATGATTTTGACTGAAATTAGAAACAGGAACTATTCTAAATGTACCTTCATCGCGGTATTCAGTTTCAATAATTCTATTTTGTACGCCACCGGGTTTCCAGCGCTTTGGGACTACAACTGTTACTTCAATTTCCGGTTCTAGTTGAGATAAAGCACGTAGTTTTTCACAGTTGAGGTCTACGATATAAGTGTGACTAGCAACTAATATTTTCATTGATATTTATTAGTTAATATTTATTCTTTGTCAGCTATTCTTTGTTATTCCCTAACTCCTAACTTCTAACTAAACTTGTTCATCCAAACGACTGTAAATTTGACCATCGTTCCATAGTGATTCAATGACAGTACCCAAGGCTTTGAAAAAACCCAAAGTGTAGAAAATAGCGCGAGTGGCAATTTTGATGGGGGAACCGCTTTTGTGACAAGGTGGGCGTCCCAGAACGTGACAGTCAAATAAACGGGCGTATAAGCGTAAAGCTTGACTAGCAGTAAGGTTTTTTAGCCCTAGTAAAAAATGGTTGTGATAAAAGGTGAGTTGATATTTGAGCGATCGCATACTAATATCATGACAACCCCCTGTTTCTTCGCCTAAATGCACCAAATGGGCTTCTGGGTCGTACCAAATTTTATACCCCGTCTGTCGCACCCGCAAACAAAAATCTGACTCTTCGCGCACTGCACTACCACGAAACCTCTCATCAAACCTCAGTCCGTACTTAGTAAAAATTTCGCGGCGAAATGACATATTGCAACCCCTCGCTGTCAGTACTTGCTGGGGTTTGATGGTATGTACTAAATCAATATGATACCAAGCAATTCCTGGGTCCATAGCTTGGGGAGGCAGATATTCAATCTGTAAATCTCCTCCAGAATCACCCAATTTCATTCTGTCAAATACCCGACCGGCTACAGCCCCCACCTCTGGATTTTGTAAATAATTTTTCGCATGGGCTGCTAACAATTTTGGGGTTAGCTGAACATCATCATCAATAAATAATATTATTTCACCAGATGACCGCCGCACTGCATAATTTCGCGCTCCTGGCAAACTTGCCCAATCTAAGCGCAACCACTTAATTTTACCTGCCCCCGCCATCTCTTCTAGATAGGCTTGAATTTCTGGCTGGTGTTTTACGGTTTGGTCTACCACTAAAACTTCAAAATTTGGATAGTCTTGTTTCAAAACATCTACAATGCTATCCCGTAGGGCTTCCTCTCGACCATAGGTCGGGATAACCACAGTAATTAATGGCCAATTATCCATGATTTTTATTAAGTGATTTTTCTACTTTGATAATAACCTTATAAAACTTAATTTTCATTTACTTGACTAAGCTACTATTGCCTTAATTTAAATTCAGTCAATAGCCGAAGGACAGTTTAAGATTGTCTTTAATTCTTTATACTCCCGCCACTGCTGCATAAAGCTCATCAAATAACTCATTTTGCTTTTCAGAATTATGCACAATTTGCGCTTGAGCTAACGCTCCTGCACTTAAAAATTCGTAATGTTCTTTTTTATCACTTCTATCAAAAAATTGAATGATTTGTTGCAATGCTTCCTCTGCCAAATAATCATAAGTGCTATTTAAAATTTCCCAATATTCATTAGTTTTAGTTTTCTCTTCATACAGCCAATTGCTCCAGTGCCTATTTTCATTAATTGGTAACTTTAGAATATAGCCATTTTCGCCATGACGAATAAACTCTGGTAAAGCACATACATTTGTTGTAATTGCCGGAGTTGCAACTGAAAAACCTTCTATTATACTATAACCGTAAGTATCATGTAATGTCGCCATTAATTGAAAATGACTTTGCGATAATAACTCAATAACTTTGTCATTAAGAAGATTTTTATGAAAGACAACATTATTTAAATCTAATAGCTTTAAATCTTCTACATATTTGGTTTCATCGGGGAAATCTGTCGGGACTCCTGAACCACGCCCCAGATCAGAAATTATATGTATAGTAATAGGTAAACCTAATTTTTCAGCTTTTTTAGCAAGTCTTAAAGCAACAATCCCACCTTTGCGGGCAATGTGATTTCCTATAAATATAAGCTGGAGGTTTTGCTGTTGTTGATAAAGTTTCGATTCGTTAACTTTTACTGGAAAGCTTGGATGGATTACATCCAACTTCTTACTTATTTTTTCTTTAATCTTCCAATCTTCCATTCGCTTAATTAATCTCAATTTGGCATAATCTGAGATAGCTATAAGTTTTTTGCAATTTTCTAATGCTAATCGATTATTTAACAATTCATAAATTACAGCTTCACCTTGATTTTGAGGATTTCTATATAAAAAACGATGATCCTCAAAGGTGAGAAACCAAGGTTTGTTTGTATATAAAACTTTGTTGAAAGAATGAATAACTTGGTATCTTCCCCATACAGGTTGCCAGGGAAAAAAGCTGCTCAAAGGATACCAAATTTTTTCTATAGGATATCTGCCTGCGGGGAAAGGCTTGGGACGGATGAGTATATGCCGAGAATTTCGAGGTAGATTTGGAATGCTGAGGTGCTTTTGACCTACTATGATAACTTTTGCCATTTTTCTTTCATTTAAATTGTTTTTAGACGTTTTTTCTTATTCTTTTGCTGAGGGTTAGCATCTTCTATATCTTGTTTCTCCAGTTCTGGCAATTTAAAAAGAACTCCTGCAAAAAACCAATAATAGACAGCAACTGGATCAACATCCAGAGGATAGTAATAGGTGTTGTAGCTAATAAACAATATAAACACCCACAAAGCCGCTCCGTAACTGCGGAAATTACGGTTCTTTATGGAGCGATAGGTTTTAAAGCCAATAATTGTTAAACTAGTGACCAAACCCAGAAAAGCTAGCACTCCAATAATTCCCACTTCAAAAAGTACTTTGGGATAGTAGGTTTCCACTAGCTTAGTTTCACCCATTACGCGGGCAGAGTTAGTTGCTCGACCTAAGCCACTTCCTAATGGTCCATCTACGTTTTTCCAATTTTCTTGAAATTGTTGAACGATAAAATCTTGAGGTGGTGAAGCCTCCCATCGTCCTGTAAAACTTTCGGTTCTCTCTTGAACAACAGCAGGGTTAGTCACCATTGCTATTCCCAGAACTAGGGCAAGTCCTATCCCTATGGGGATAAATCTTTTCAGGTTGCCAATTTGACCGGTGAGCAATAGCAAAATTCCAAAGCAGATTGGTACTAAAGCTAAGGCGATTCTCTGTCCAGAAATTACAGCATTGATAAAAACTGTTACTAAAGAACCTAAACCAACCAGTCGCCATATTGCGGAGGGGTCGGTGAAGCCAGTGGCAAAGGTAAAAAAGGTGCTAGAAATTAAGAACCATGCCCACTGCCAAGGAGCTACAAATGTCCCTGGTAGGCGAATGACTCCTTCTTCGGGACTATATAAGAGCGCTCCACCAAAATAACAACGGGCTTCTAATGATGTGACAAATAGAGCATTTCCTTCAAGACCTCTAGTGCCTTGACATACACCAGTTAGTAGTAATAGGTATTGAATAAATCCCAGCACACAGCAAATTAGTGTAAGGACAATCTGGAGGCGCGATAAAAATAGAAAATCCCGTTTATCACGAATTAGATAGTAAGCACAACCAATCAAGGGGACATAGCCTAAAAATACTTTCAGTCCCAGAATTCCCATACCTAATGGTATTTCTTGGGGTGCTTTTTCCAATAATCCGACGCTAGGGGGGTTAAACTGCTGTCCACCATTAATAAATAATAGTGTCAGCAGACTGCAACCTAAAACAATATAAAGTGGGATTTTAATGCCTTGGGGAATAATTAGGGGTAGCCCCTGTTTACGGCAAGTCTGCCAAAGTCCAATTAGGGCTGGAACGTAAAAGGCATCTTTAGCTAATTGGAGTATGGGACTATTGCCCAAGTAGTAAGTGATAGTACCCCCAATAGGTACGTAAATGATGAAGGCATATAGCGCTTGACGCGGGTATTTGTAGGAAAGGGATATGATAATTATCCCCAAGACACCAGGGACTGCTGCTTTAATTCCACCTACGAAAAAAAGCATAATGCCAACGAAGACACCGCCAAAGGTGGCGGTGGTGAGTAAGCTAGTGAGTTCTTTACGTGCTTGGGCTGCTTTGCGTTTTTGGGCTAACTGTTCTTTAAGATTAAGGGTAGAAGTTTCCTTTTTAGCCTGCTTTTTCGCTTTTTTAGATGGTTGGGATTTTGATTTTCTTTTCAGCATAATGGTGCTGTAGCCTATCAGCCTCAAGGAAATATATTATAGTTGACAAATTTCTCTAGATTGCTGTAAATCGTACAATCCGAATTCATCCATAAATGATTGATTTAATAATTTGCGATTAAAAATGTTAAATTTTAATCTTTTTGAATTATCAAAAAGATTTTCTCCTGTGTCCAATATATAAACTGCACCTGGAAATGGTAATGATTTAATGGGTTTTGCTCTGTTCTTTAAAATATCTCTGACTTTAGCGTGGTCTATATAATATCTATAGTATCCATAGCCACGATTATATTCTGCGGCTTCAGGCAAATCATTTAAATCATATCGGATAATGTTACAACTGCCGCACATCTTATAAAAATTGTTTCTTTTAATATATATGTAATTACTGCCTTCTTGATATTTATAACCTTTATTTATAAACCATCCATTATAATCTGGATATTGTTGAATAAATTTGGCTAAATTTTTACTAACACAATCGTCAGCATCAACTGTCATAGTGTGAGTGGGAGAAAATTGACGAGCAGAAACCAATCCTTTTAATATTTTACGCCCTTTATCTGTATCTCCTTTAGCTACAGGGTTAGTTTCGTTTGGAGGGGAAAAATCAACTGTAATATATGTGATATGAGAATGAGTGAATTCTATTTTTGGCTTTTCGTGACAAACAACAATAACGTGAAAATTAGGTGAAGTTTGATTGCAAACTGATTTAATGCATCTTTCAAATAATTGTGTAACACGTTCCCAGGAATTGGAAACTTTTGCACTTTTGAGTGGGATAACAAAAATAAGCATAATATTATTTTAGAACATATAGCTAAGAATCTCGAAATAAATAATAACACGTTCAGAGTGATGGCAAGACTAATTATCTTGACGCGGTGAGTTTTGTTGAAAAGTAAAAAGTCGGGCATGATCTAATAATGCAAATACAAATGTCACAGCTTCTACAAATTAACCAGCCTTGGTCATTAGTAGAAGCTGCGACGTGAAATTGGCGCTTGTTAAAAGCTGAGATAATAGCTAATTTAGTCCATCAGATGCTGTTGAACTTTGGAAACTAATTCATTTGTCCAATAGTTGGTAAGTTCGGGATTGGCAGCTTCTACCATAACCCTGATTACTGGCTCTGTGCCAGAGGCGCGAACCAAAATTCTGCCGGAATTACCCATTGCAGCTTCAGCAAGAGCGATCGCTTCTTGCACAGGTCGACAATCTTGCCATCCCAAACGGCGATCGCGATCTACAACTCGCACGTTTCGCAACAATTGCGGATAGGTCTGGAAGCTTTGATCTACTAATTCACTAAAGGGAACACCTGCCTCTTTCACCAAAGCTGCTATATGTAATGCTGTTAACAAGCCATCTCCAGTTACGGCATAATGACGGCAAAGAATATGACCTGATTGTTCGCCGCCTAGCATTCCCCCAGTCCGCAACATTTCGGCTTGTACGTATTGGTCGCCGACTGCGGTACGAATTAAGTTACCACCAATTTGCTGCCAAGCTTTCTCAAAGCCTAAGTTGGCCATGACTGTAGATACAATCAGGTTATCTGGCAATTGTTGGTTTTGTTTTAAGTGTCGTCCCCATAGGTAGAGAATATAATCGCCGTTAACTTGCCTTCCTGTATTATCTACTGCTAAGACGCGATCGGCATCGCCATCAAAGGCAAAGCCGATATCAGCGTTGTGTTCTTTTACTGTGCCTGCAAGAATATCAAGGTGTGTGGAACCGCAGTTAACATTAATGCGATCGCCATCTGCTTCGTTATGCAAGCAGATTACCTCTGCCCCCATTTCTGTAAATACTGCTGGTGCTAACCCGACTGCTGCACCCCATGCTAAATCTAAAACAATCTTTATCCCCTGAAGCTTTATGGCACTGTTCAAGGGTTTTTTCAACGCCTCGCTATAATGCCCCACTAACTCGAAACGGGAGTAATGCCGTCCCCAATTACTCACTCTAGCAATAGGTGATATTTTGCCACGCAGTCCGGCTTCAATTTCTGCCTGCAATATTTGGGGTAACTTCCCACCATTGGCACTAAAAATTTTAATACCATTGTCTTCTGGGGGATTGTGGCTGGCAGAAATCATCACTCCGCCAATGGCATCACTGATACTGGTGAGATAGGCAATGCAAGGAGTGGGGCATAATCCCAAATACCAAACCTCTAACCCTGCTGCTGTTAACCCTGCACTCAAAGCCATAGCCAGCATATCGCTGGAATTTCTAGAATCTTGTCCGAGAATGACTGGCCCTACTTGAGTAGCATGGTTACGTAAAACAATCCCCGTCCAAAAACCAACTTGCAATGCTAGGGGCGCACTCAGCAATTCTCCCACTCGTCCCCGAATCCCATCTGTGCCAAATAAGGGATTTGCTGGTAATTGGATTAAATTTAGTTCAAAACTGCTCTCAATCCCTTTCCCCAATCCGTCAATTTCAGAAGCAGAATCCCCCGGAATGCCCGGTGTCCGAGTTATAAATGAAACCATCTGTTTCAATACTCCACACAATCACACTAGAAAATAGCATTTAACACTTGATTCAACAATTCTGACAGAAAACTTTTTCTCAAATCTTGAACCACAAAACCGAATGACTGGAATTAGTGGCTAAACAACCTTCGCGTAGCGTTCCGTAGGGTAAGTCCCCTTTGAAGTTCTGATCTAAATCTATAAAAAACTGTCATTTAACGGAACTCGCATTTTTCATGCTAGGCGATATGATAGCGATCGCGTTAATGGGATGCTCTCAAAGCTAGTTTTAAAAGAAAATTGAGTTTCTTGCAATTGCGAAGCCAAGAACCTAGATTTTTTGCCTAAAAACCTGATTTTTCAACTTGGATAACAGTGTTCAGATATCAGTTTAACAAAGAAGAGCGAACAATTCTGAACCGCATTTTTCTGTAAAAATGCATAATTGCTTTTCCAAGTTTATCTATAGCTTTGCTCATGAAAGAGCGCTTCGGGTATAAAATATTTTTGTGCTCTTCAAAATACTGAGAAATTTCATCCCTATTTGATTGACCCTTGCTAATTTTTACTAACTCAATTTTATTATTGAAAAATGAAATGCCTTCCATCTCACTCCATCTAACTGCCAGCCCAGCTTTATAAGCAGCTAAACCTATTGCACTCCCTTCACCTTCATAAATTCCATTTAGCTCAAAGTAATTAGCAAGCATATCCCATTGTTGCAAAAACTCAATTTCTTTACCTGAATCTTTAGTGACTGAGAATAAGTACTCATGAACAAAACTAATATCTTTCCAACTTGTTTCTAAATTAAGAACTTTTGTTGCATTTTTAACAACTGTAAATTCTCTCACAAATTTACTACTAGCAGTTCCTGCAAGAACTTTAGTAAATTTTTTTGGCATATCCATACAAGCTCTAGCGCTAATTCCTGGTGTTAACAGCCATTGCATATCTTCTGGCACTGGTGTCAAGATTCGCATATCTGAGTCGATGAATATACACGAATTAAAGAGTGACAAAGCTTTTGCAATTACAAATCTTTTATCGTGGTAACACTTGACGCCCTGTTGTTGATGCTTAAAAACTAAAACTTGAGAATATTTACTAAATTCTTCAGGATGATCAGTTAAGATAATAAAAGAAGTGTTTGGGGAATATATCTCTATATCTTTTGCTAATAATGAAGCAAGAGCACTATATTTTTTTCCTAGTGCTAAAGTACAAAAGCAAAAGTCTTTTTTTGATTGAATCATTTATTTTCCTGTTATTTTTCAATAAAGAGATTGAGACTTTAAAAGTAGCTATTTTCTTTTTACAAGCTATTAATTTATGTGAAAAACCATCACAAATAAGCTAGATATTAATAAATAGCTAAAAACCACATTAAATCTAAGATTTAGTGATTAAAAGAAAAGTGCTTGTTCCGAATCTTCCACTAATTTGTTTCTGCCTTATTCATTCAAACAAAGTTAAACGCAATTTAATTTTTTCAAATTCCAAAAGAGAAAGCTATAGCTTTGGCAATTCTGATTTGAAAAAAACCTCATGAGGTAAGAAGAACCGCCAGAGAAAACCGGGAGGTAGTACCGCACTAGATTCAGCATCTATAGGTAAATATTGAGAACGATAGGTTTTGATCGCCTCATTTTTTTTGGATTGCACTGTGTGAATAGATAATCGATAAGCACCTGCCAATTCGTCCAACTTGAGATCCCGAAATAGTAAAGATTTCCAAAGCAACCAGATGGCATACTCCCACAAATCAACCTTCACTCCAGCTTTAATAATCGCGGTCTTAACAAGTTGATAAGTAATCTCATGGTCTCGACTCCGATCTTTTTTGTGAGTTACGTAAACTTCTTGAGGCTGAAAGGTATGCAACAATTGCGCCATTTCTTCAATGGTTTGCTGCTGTTCGGCTTCTGTCATCTTGTGTAGTGAGCCATCAGATTTATCAAGAAAGTGAATATCTTTTGAATCAACACCCAGAATGTTTAAAGCTGTCAGTGCTTCTTGTTTGCGAATTTGAATAATTTCAGAGCGGCTAATCTTGGGATTACCTTGATGAGAACCCCCTCCATCCGTGACAAAAACAACCTTAATAGGTACACCTTGTTCTCGCTTGAGTGCAATAATTCCACCACAGCCCAGTGCTTCATCATCTTGGTGAGGAGCAAACACAATCAGCGATTTATCGCTAACATTTAGCGGTTGACTACCTCGATACAAAAGCCAGTAGAACTGTAGCCGGATCTGAAGTTCTCGTAATCGGTAGTTAAACAGCCATAGCTTGTTATGCAAACTAACCTTTAAACGATTTAAAATATTTCCCATATTGTTTATGTAATATTTATTGGAATTAACTAGCTCAAAGGTTCAAATTTAATTGATTGGTAGTTGCAGCATAATTAATATATCAGTAGTCACAAGTAAAACAGTTTCTATGTCTGGAATTGAGACTTAAATCAAGTAAATCACTGAGTTACAACCTGCTATATAGTACATTATTAATAATGAAAATATACGTTTTTTCCTCAGTTAATCTATTTGTAATATATCACTTGCATATTGTATGCTCCTCAGTATCTGTACTTAATTTAGTATTGATTTATGGATTTTTTGAGAGAACTACTGAGATAATAAGAACTCGCTAATTTATTATTTAAACATTCATCTGGATAAAATTAATATGAAGATTAAGAGATGTTTTATTTGAGTATGAAGTTACCTTAAATTAAAAATCTACACAATTGTTGCGTGTTATTGCTTTCGTAATTTTGAAAACACAAAAGCTGATTTTCTGACTGGAAAATAGGGAATGGGCAATGGTGGGGAAGTAATTTTTATGCGTACAGGGCAATTATTTCCTTAGATAATCACTGTATAAAAAACTACATAAGTATTGCAGCTTAAAAAATTTTAATATAAAT
This sequence comes from uncultured Nostoc sp., assembly GCF_964245445.1. Lineage (GTDB taxonomy): Bacteria > Cyanobacteriota > Cyanobacteriia > Cyanobacteriales > Nostocaceae > Nostoc. Next base: position 46,709 of record NZ_CAXTNE010000009.1, on the reverse strand, counting down.
TCTCATCAAATAGTTTTAAGGTAACGTTTTAATGGCTTTTTTAGCCGTTAGTGAATTAAAACTCCGGCAGTTAACTTTTTAAAAGTTGAGAAATTTAGTATGAGCAGCAATTTAGCAACCAAATTACGTGTAGGCACTAAGAAAGCCCACACAATGGCAGAAAATGTAGGTTTTGTCAAGTGCTTTTTAAGAGGAGTAGTCGAGAAAAACTCTTACCGGAAACTAGTTGCTAACTTCTACTTCGTCTACTCAGCGATGGAAGAGGAAATGGAAAAGCATCGCCAGCACGCAATTCTTTCTAAAATTAATTTTCCCCAGCTAAACCGCAAGTATACTTTAGAGCAAGACCTGAGTTATTACTTTGGGGCTAACTGGAGAGAGCAAATCAAGCTATCTCCCGCAGGTGAAGCTTATGTAAAACGCATCCGAGAAATATCTGCCATAGAACCGGAACTGTTAATCGCTCATTCATATACTCGTTACTTGGGTGATTTATCCGGGGGACAAATTCTCAAAAATATTGCTGTAACGGCGATGAATTTGTCTGATGGACAAGGAACAGCCTTTTATGAGTTTCCAGAGATTCCTGACGAAAAGGCATTCAAAGCTAAATATCGTCAAACTTTAGATGAATTACCCCTCGATGAGGCTACTACTGATCGCATCGTTGATGAAGCTAACGCCGCCTTTGGCATGAACATGACGATGTTCCAAGAATTGGAAGGCAATTTGATTAAGGCGATCGGGGTAATGCTTTACAATAGCCTCACACGGCGTCGTACACGCGGTAGTACTGAACTTGTCACAGCTGAGTAACTATGTTGAGATTGCGGAGTCTGGTGTGTCGAGTCATAACTTCAGATAGCCTGATGAAGGATAATTCATAGGTGTTTCTGGGGAAAGAGCGATTGATGCTCAAAATATTTAGGGGCAATAGCCCTATGACTGCTTTTGATTAGTAAAAGCAAGCATGGGGAAATTGCCCCTCAATTATGTTTAAGAATAGATGATTGGCTAGAAACAGTTGTTAATCAAGGATTTGAGGCTTTACCTGACTATAAAACTCCAATCATCAATCATGAAATTCTCCCAAATCCATTGAAACGTATCATCTTGCCTGCAAAGATGGATAGGAAAGATATAAATTACATTTTTCTGATCAAGCAGAACTACGTATTGCTGAGAACAGTTGTTTATTACGATGGCTCAAAAATTGCTCAGTATCTTTCTAGGATCGTTTATGAACATTTACAGCGAAATTGGGAATTACTATATGCCCCTCAAGTCGCTGGTGAAACATCTAATAATTGGTTAAAAAGAGATAAATAACAATGGTGCAAGCTATACAACAAGAACTTACACTAGAAAAAGTTCAACAAGCTGTTAATGCAATTCTTAAGGTTTTGGTTAAAGAAGATCGAGATTCTCAAAGCAACTTGCATTGTAAAGCATTGAACGCATTTATGGAGGGCGATTACCAAACTGTGAAGCGATTGGCAGCAAGTAATTTATCTGATAATTTCTGTAAGTCGCTTGGATATCTGGGTGGGGCGTTTAAGTTAACTCCTAACACTGACACAATTTTGGCCGAGTCAGCAAGGGCGGCTGCTGAATTTGATAAAGAAAGAACATTGAAAGAGTTGGGGGATGCGATCGCATCTGCTCTCAACTAGAATGTAGTCCCCGAAACAACGCCAACAACTAGAGAAGGAATTTGTTGCTAAACTTGCAGCTTATGATAATTGGGAAGTTGACTTTTGACTTTTGACTTCCCCGAATGCGAACAGCGTCTCCAAGAGTTGGGGCTGACGCCTCCAGAATTCACTTCTTCGGCAGATATTGGTTTTTGCTCAAACTCCTCTATCGTTTGTGCGACAATAATTTGAGGAATTAAAGGCAAACCTAAACTCAACAAAAACGGCAATATTTTCAGGCTTACCATAGACTTTCAGCTTAAAATAACTAAGTTAATCTTCACACCAAGCTTAATCTCAGTATTTAAGTTTGTAATGCGTAAAACTTACCATATTGAGGACATCAGGCAAAAATATGGCTACGAAAATTCCTGTTACAGTAATTACAGGCTTCTTAGGTAGTGGAAAAACTAGCCTAATTCGCCATCTGCTACAAAACAATCAAGGACGCCGCATTGCCGTTGTAGTCAATGAATTTGGCGAACTCGGTATTGATGGTGAATTGTTAAAATCTTGTCAAGTTTGCCCGGAAGATGGTGAGGGCGACACTAATATCTTTGAATTAACCAATGGCTGCTTATGCTGCACCGTGCAGGAAGAGTTTTACCCGATGATGCAAGAGTTAATCAAGCGACGGGATAGCATCGACTGCATTTTAATTGAAACCTCTGGTTTAGCCTTGCCAAAACCACTGATAAAGGCTTTTCGCTGGCAAGAAATTCGCAATGCCGCCACTGTGGATGCTGTGATTACCGTGGTAGATTGCGCGGCGGTAGCAGCAGGGACATTTGCTAGCGATCTAGAGGCGATCGCAGCCCAGCGTCAAGCAGATGATAGTCTAGAACACGAAACACCCTTGCAAGAACTGTTTGAAGACCAACTTGCTTGTGCAGACTTAGTGGTGTTAAATAAAATTGACTTGGTAGATGCCGAGACAAAAGCGAGAGTTGAGGAATTGATTAAGCAAGAATTGCCCAGAGTGGTGAAGATTGTCGAGAGCGATTGTTCTCAACTAGACGCATCTATATTATTAGGATTCCAAGCCGCAGTGGAAGAGAATTTAGATTCTCGTCCCAGTCATCACGATACCGAAGAAGATCACAATCACGACGAAGAAATCACCTCAACTAATCTAATTTTGGATCGTACCTTCGACCCAGAAAAGCTGCAACAGCAGTTAGAGAAATTAGCACAACAACAAGAAATTTACCGGATTAAAGGCTTCGTGGCAGTGCCAAATAAATCCATGCGCTTAGTGATGCAAGGCGTGGGAACCCGATTTGATAAATTTTACGATCGCCCCTGGAAACCCGAAGAAGCACGGCAAACGCGTTTAGTTTTCATCGGACGTGATTTGAAGTCTTCAGAAATCGAATCACAACTTGTAGCTTTATGAGCTAGGAGTTAGGAGTTACGGGTTAGGAATAACTAGTACATTGTGGCAGAAGTTTGTTTACCTTGAACAAGGTAATTTTGCCATTTGCCTATCGATTATTACGCGGCTTGGAGCAACTTAGAATGGTAAATTTATTCTGCTATTATATATTAGTTAATTCAAAATAAAAAACAATACTAATAACTTAAAGTTCCTAATTTTTCACTTTTAACTCCTAACTTAAATTCTCACTCTTCACTTTACAAAAATATGACGATTTCCCAACTATTTAACGTTGCCAACCTTTTCGTCTTGCCTTTTTGGGCATTGATAATTTTATTACCAAATTGGAAAGTTACACGGCAGATAATGTCATCATATTTGCCTTTTACACTATTAGCAGGGGCGTATTTGTATTTGTTTATCAACAGCATTACGCCAGAAAATGCCGAAGCGTTATCAAATCCACAATTAGCCGATATTGCGCGGTTTTTTACAGATGAAACGGCTGCTGCAACGGGTTGGATTCATTTTTTAGTGATGGATTTATTTGTCGGTCGCTGGATTTATTGGGAAGGGCAAAAAACAGGTATTTGGACAATTCATTCCCTTGCACTGTGTTTGTTTGCTGGCCCTATGGGATTACTGTCTCACATCTTAACTGACTGGATTATTAAGACATTTTTCCCTAAATCTCAGCAGAATGAAACGGCGACGGTAGGAGAAAAAGCTGCGTCATAATCTGACGCATAATAGGGTAGCACATCTGTGCTACCCTATTACAAATTACCTGATTTTAAAATCAATTAAGCGTTGTCGTGCCTATAGTCAGCATCTAACCAACAGCGTGGTAAAACTTCACCTGAAGGAAAAACAAGATTTTCCTTTTTAAAACTTTCAGGTTGCTGTTCTTCTTGACCTTCTTGGTCTTTTGCGTGAACAACATCATTATTCGGGTCAATTAATTCCTGAATCTCAACAATCTTTACCAATTCGCCACTATCTTTGACTTGTAAAAGCATAGAAATTGCCTCAATGAGTTTGCATGGAAGTTCAAAGCGAGTATCAAGATAAACTCGCTCAAATCTCAATCGATTTTGAACGCGGAGATTCCTTAATTGTTAAAGGAAATTTTTATCAGATATCCAGACCTAAATTACACGAGATTGATCTGTGTGTATCTGTGGAGTTCATTTTTATAAAATCGACACAGTAAATAAATACTTAATTCCGAAGCTAAAATCGAATCAGAGAATGCTGATTAATAAAATTGTCCAACTAAGATAATCTTGATTTTAGCGATTAGAAATCACGTTGATATTTTTCCAAAATATCTACTAAAGTCACTTGGCATTGCAGGGGTAGTAAATCGATTAAAGGAACTTCACGTTTACCGCCACCAATTTTTACTGGAATCGATCCCAAGACTTGTAAAACTCGGTCTTCATTGACAGCGTTGGAAGTAATTAAGGGATACAGTTGCTCGGCAACAACTGTATGCAGTTTGGCATTAGATAAATAAAGATGCCATTTGGCAACGTCTATGTAGACGTTTTCGCCAATTTCAGCTGCTAGGGCTTCTAGTAGTTCTGTGGTGTTAGTCTTAGCCATAAAAATAACCCTACATTAAGAAAAAGTGCGAAATCTCAGGCTTTTTTACATTATGGCTCAATTAACAGCCTAATCCTACTACCAGAGGTTACAATCGCCCCAGCATGAGTAATCCATCTTCAGGTGGATTTTGGCGGAGTTTCGGTGTAGTTAGCGATCGCACTAATATAAATCAGATGCACCAACACTATTCCTGTCCAACTTAAAGTCACCCAAGGCAGCCACTCCCAAGTAGTGTCTTTCAATATGTGGAAAAACCACAAGCCAGAATTGATAGTAGCAGCGATCGCTACATGCATGGCAAAATTCATCCGGTCATCAATCTTGCGGTAATCAGGGTCTTTGCGATCGGGTTTGCGAGGCCAACGAGGAGGCATAAATATTTGTTACAGATTTAAATACACCTTATTTATTCTAAGGTTTTTGTGGCAGTGGTTGCTATTAGACCCTTACAACCAGTCATAATTGAATTGGAAGTCAAGAGCCACTGGGTTAAATCAGATGACGATCTTTGAGCAAATAGACCCCGATCTCCTCTATCCAGATAGTGACGGCAAACCAATGGCAGACAATACAGAGCAATATCGTTGGATTGTCTTGATTAAGGAGAATTTAGAGATTCTGTTTGCTAATAATGACAATATTTTGATTGCGGGAGATTTGCTCTGGTATCCCGTCCGTTCTCGGCTGATTACACCAACTGCACCTGATGTAATGGTTGTCTTCGGTAGATCAAAGGGAAAACGTCGTTCTTATCGTCAGTGGCAAGAAGATAATATTCCACCGCAAGTAGTCTTTGAGATTCTTTCTTATAGTAATGATACCAAGGAGATGGAGCGGAAGCTGGAGTTTTACGATACCTATGGTGTTGAAGAATACTATTTATACGACCCTGAAAGTTTTCAACTAGATGGGTGGTTGCGGCAAAACAACCATTTGAATAAGCTATGGCAAATGGATGGTTGGATTAGTCCCCGCTTAGGAATTAGATTTCAAACGGGCCTTGGAGAGTTAGTAATTTACCGTCCAGATGAACAGAGATTTTTGAATTCCCTGGAACTCAATCAAAGAGCAGAAAAGGCTGAGTTATTGCTAGAACAAGAACGTCAACGGGCTGAACAGTTAGCAGCATATTTGCGTAATTTCGGCATTGATCCTGACAATCTCCCATAACTGGGGATGAAGGAGTAAAGAAGAAGAATTAATAACCAATGCCCAATGCCCCAAAATAATATAGGCTATTGCTCTGGCAAAGAATAATCTCCTGATTTCCCGCCACTTTTACTTATTAAACGAATTGATTCAATTTCAATCGACTTTTCTAAGGCTTTTGCCATATCGTATAAAGTCAGGGCAGCCACAGAAACGGCAGTTAAGGCTTCCATCTCTACACCAGTTTCAGCTTTGGTTTTGACTGTGGCTTGAATTTGATAACCAGGTAGTTGGGGGTCGGGTATAATTTCGACTGCGATTTTTTGCAAAGGCAACGGATGACACAGAGGAATTAAAGTGGCTGTTTGCTTGGCTGCCATAATCCCAGCCAATCTTGCAGTTGCCAACACATCCCCTTTTGGGATATTTCCGGCTTGAATGGCGGCGAAGGTGGCTGGCAGCATTCGCACATTGGCCGCAGCTACTGCTTGGCGGACGGTGGGTGCTTTATCAGACACATCTACCATCTGCGCCTGTCCTTGGTGATCTAGATGGGTTAAGTTGGCAAAATTAGATGGAAAATTATCTTGCGCCATTTAGTTAGAACGTGTTAATATAGATTGTCGGTGAGGGCGTGTAGCTCAGTGGACTAGAGCACGTGGCTACGGACCACGGTGTCGGGGGTTCGAATCCCTCCTCGCCCGTTTTTGAAAGTGAAGAGTTGAAAATTAGGAGTGAGGAATTAAAGTTCCTCGCTCCTAACTTTTAGGTTGTTCAAGGCGTAGGCATCTGGAGCTAGACCTAGTGCAAAGCGCAGGGAGTTGGATAGGTTTTTGCTCGATTGGGTGAGGAAAAGGACAAGTGCAACAGAAGTGATCGCAGCACCGTAGCCAAACATATCGCGGTAGCCTACCTGTTCGGCGATGATACCGAGAAGAGGAGCAGCGATCGCAATTCCCATGTCAAGTCCAGCTATGGATATAGCAAAAATTTGCCCCCGTTCTTGTGGCAGTGAGCGGTCTGCCATCATCGTGATCATCATGGAGATGAGTGTACCACCACCAGCACCTTCAGCGATCGCAGCCAGTAAGAAAAACATCGCGTTGTGAGCCTGCCACAGCAGTATTAACGCTAAAATGTAGCAAAAAATACCAAATGTGATAAATAAACCACGACCAAAGCGATCGCTTGCCTTACCAGCAAAGATTCTAATACTAAAACTAGAAATTGCCGAAGCTGTAAAAAACAGTCCGCCATTGAAGTCTACATCAGTCGATTTGAGGAATAACGACACAAAAGTATGCACAGCTCCGAGGGACAAACCAACCAACAACATAACTATCGTTGGAACTTTTACCCTGGGACTGCTCAAAATTTGCCAAAAGTTGCGTAGGCGTAGCCCGTCGTAGACATCGTTTTCTTCAGTTTGCTGTTGTGTCTGCACTGGCGGATTTGTGACTTGTACAATCTCCAAGAGAGCGACAAAACCCAATTCGGCACAGAAGAGAAATAATATCCCGTAACTACTTGTAGCTTCCAAATACCCACCCAAGGCAGGGCCAATTGCTAAACCAAGGGGAGTTGCTAAGGTCATGTAACCAATGATTTCGCCACGAGTTTCAGTGGGAGCTAAATCTGCGACTAAGGCACTGTAACCAGTGGTAAAAGCGGCAACACTAAGACCGTGAAAAATCCGCACCAGGATTAATAACCCAAGAGATTGGGTTGCCAAGTAACCAAAGGGTGCGATCGCAGCTACTATCGTACCAATCAACAAGACAATTTTTCGACCGCGTTCATCGGCTAATCGTCCCAGCATTGGGCGAGATAACAATAAGCCAATGGCGAAACTGCCCATCACAATCCCAATTTCTTGCTTGCTTGCGCCCACATCATCGATGTAAAGCGGTAAGGTTGGTAAGAGCGAAGATATGCTCGACCAGAATAATAAACCTGCTGTAAACAAAATCAGCAGGTTGCGTCGTAGTTCGGCGTCAAAGGTATTAAATGCTTTCAAGGTAGATGCAATTTAACGAGGTTTTTGTCATTTGTCATTTGTCCTTTGTCCTTTGTCTAGAGTCAACCAATATTTACTCTTAATTATTTACTAATGACCAATGACTAATGACCAATGACTAATGACTAATGACTAATGACTACTATTGTTACCTTACTTAACATTTTTTGCTACTACTTCTCGCACGCGATAGATAGGCCGCCCTTGGGATTCATGGTATGTACGCATGAGTAATTCTGCTAAAAGACCGAAGCAAAATAACTGTACTCCAGTTACTAGGAGGAGAACTGCCAAAATCAGCAAAGGGCGATTGCCAATCATCTCACCTAAAGCTAATTTGACGAAAGTCAAGTAAATTCCGATCGCAGTTCCCGAAACCATTGAAATCAAGCCCAACAGCCCAAAAACGTGCATCGGGCGGGTGAGGAATCTTTTCATAAACAGAATGGTTAACAAATCCATCAACACCCGGAATGTCCGCCAAATCCCATATTTACTACGACCAAAGCGACGGGCGTGATGACGCACTGGTACTTCAGTAATTCTAGCTCCTTCGATGTATGCCAAAGCGGGTAAAAATCGGTGTAATTCTCCGTAGAGGTTCATATCTGCTAGCAGTTCTGCACGATATGCTTTCAGCGAACAGCCATAGTCATGAATATTCACGCTAGTAGTACGCCGAATTAGCCAATTGGCAATTTTGGAAGGAAGTAACCGATTTACAGCACCATCTTGGCGTTTTTGCCGCCAACCACTCACCAAATCGTAACCCTCATCCAGCTTTGCTAATAACATGGGGATATCAGCTGGGTCATTCTGGAGATCAGCATCTAAAGTGACGATCGCTTTACCGACTGCATAGTAAAATCCAGCAGCCATCGCCGCAGTTTGTCCGTAGTTGCGACGCAAAATCACCGCCTTTAAATTAGTGCGGATTTGCGCTTCCTTTTTGAGAAAATCCCCAGAACCATCTGTAGAACCATCATCTACACAGATGATTTCATAATTTATCTGACTAGAAGATAAAGTAGATGCGATCGCTTCTAGTAAAAGCGGCAAACTTTCCACCTCGTCATGTATCGGCAGCACCACCGAAACATCTGGGACAATAGCTGAAATCGCCCCATTTTCCTTACTCAACCCTTGATCAACCAACCCACTCCTCATAAGCCTCAGCGCCCTCAGCGTCTCTGTGGTTCGTAACTCTTGATAACTCTACCAGCACCTCGCAGCTGCTGATAGTACGACTGACTAACCGCATCTCCCTGTTCCGAGAGAATATCAATTCCGATCCCATCCCGTCCCTGCTCTTTGCCAGAACTATGGATATAATAACCATCCGCCAAATAAAGCCCGACATGGGTTGCTTTTTGGCTAGTTCCAAAAAATACCAGATCCCCGGCGGTTAATTCTGCAATAGTAATTGGTTGAGTGAATCCTTCCTGTTGATAGGCATCTCTAGGTAGCCAAATACCCACCGAAGCAAACGCCGCCTGCATCAACCCAGAACAGTCATAATTTGGCCCAACCGTACCACCCCAAAGGTAATAATTGGATTGCTGCATCGCTTTTTGGGTAAAGGCGATGACCTCTGCTAAGAGTTTTTTAATTTCAGATTCAGAAAATGTTGCAGCTTGATAATGTACAGTAGCAGATTGTAATGAATCAAAATCTGAAAGGGATACCCATCCGGGATAATCATCTTCAGACAAATACACCTCAACCGTTAAATTTTGATGATTTGATGTTACCCACAAATGTCTCCCAGATGCAGCTTGAGTTGCTAAACGCGTACATTCAGGAGAATCATATAAATTCAGGTCAACTAAACACTGATACTCCCCTGATTTTGGATTTTGGATTTTGGATTTTAGATTAAAGGACATTACTAGAGAATGATTTTTTTTAATAAAGACGAACAACTCGAAAATCTTGGTAATGGCATTTTAGATGCAACTTGGGCAGAATTTCCGACCTTAGCCCGTAATCAAATCGCCCTGACTTGGGTTGTTTACGATCCACCAGTGCTAGTAAATACTGGTGGGGCGCTGACTCCCAACGCTTTTTGGGATCACCCAGTTCGTGGTTTCACTTATCGTGGTGTTGAGCGGATTTATCCCGCCAGTGTAGTCAAGCTATTTTACCTGGTGGCGGTAAACGAATGGCTAGAAAAAGGGATGACTAACACTTCCAAAGAGTTGGAACGCGCCTTGCGGGATATGATTGTAGATTCTAGTAATGATGCTACCAGCTTGGTTGTGGATATTCTGAGTGGTACCACATCAGGGCCAGAATTGCCAATCGGGCCCTTTGAAACCTGGAAATATCAGCGTAATATCGTTAACCGCTATTACCAATCTTTGGGTTGGGAAGAAATGGAGACGATTAACGTCTGTCAAAAAACTTGGGGTGATGGCCCTTATGGACGAGAACGAGCGTTTGCGGGAGAGTTACTGGAAAATCGCAATATGTTAACAACAAATGCGATCGCTCGGTTACTGCATAGTATTGTAGGTGGAGTAGCGGTTTCAAGTGCGCGATCGCAAGCAATGATGGCTTTACTCAAACGTCCTCTCAACGATTTACCCACTGACACCGAAGAAAATCAGGTAACAGGTTTCTTAGGTGGTGGACTGACTGAAAATGCTCAAATTTGGTCAAAAGCAGGTTGGACAAGTCAAGTTCGCCATGATGCCGCGTATATTGAAATACCAGAACAGCGCCCTTACCTCTTAGTGGTATTTACTGAAGGCAAAGCACAGGCTAAGAGTCAGGCAATTTTGCCTTTTGTTTCTAAGCTAGTTGCCGATGCGATCGCTAGTCTATAATCCACTCCTGTGAACTTAAGTGAAATCGGCGGTTAGAAACCTCGTCTACACAGGCAAAACCGACCTCTGTGGGTTCAAACCCTCAATTTTTTTAGTACAGCTTTGCGTAAAATCGTAGCGTTTTTAATGCAAGGGGACGCATTGGCATTGTCAGCCGATGCATTGGCATTGTCAGTCGATGCATTGGCATTGTCAGTCGATGCATTGGCATTGTCAGCCGATGCATTAGCATTGTCAGCCGATGCATTGGCATTGTCAGCCGATGCATTGGCATTGCCAAATTTAATTCGCTACGAATTAATGAAATGCTGTACTTAGTCCGCCTCTGTGGACTAAGTTTGTGTAGCTGCGAATTACATTTGCCTTGGCTATTTCAACTTAAATTCATCAAACTTCAATACTTCCGAATCAGGCTTACGAGTATCAAAACGATAACTACTTATCGTACCTGCCTCCGTATCAAAGATACTAAAAACCGTAATATCATTACTCGAAATATAAGGCATTGGCTTTCCATCTTCACCCAATAAAGGGGAAATTGTTGGCACTATCGGTTCTAACCCATTGGGATCGCCAAGCTTAACATAATCCTCTTGATATCCAATTGGCACTTCTCGCTTTCTATTACCCCAAGCAGCGCCATAAGTATTACCTACATTAGATGTTTCTAGAAAATGCATTCCACTCTGACTAACAAAGCGGTTCCACAAATGGCAATGCCCATAGAATACCAATTGCACATTAGCTGCTTCAAGTATTGGGATAACATCGCGGATAATATAATCTGCGTCTTTTGGGTACTCATAACGCACTGCTTTAATATTATTATCATCCCGTTCAATTATTTGAAATGGTTCTGTATAAGGAGGAACTATATTATCGCCCAGAGTGTGGGGTGGATGATGAAACATCACAACTTTGTATTTTGCTTGTTGAAACTCAGGGCTGTTGAGTTCTGCCTCTAGCCAATTATACTGCTGGCTGCCTTTAGCAATTGGCTCATAAATTACCTGTCCATAGCCCCAATCTTCAGGATTATTTAAATCCTTTTCGGCTTCTCGATATCTACCCTTATGCTTTCCACCTAAGCTAGGAGTTCGCCACATATTCGTAGCGTAGAGTACTACCAAACGCACATCGCCAAAGCTGACTGCATAATATCTTTTTCCACCCTCTTTACTTTTTGGTAAAGAGAAAATCTCTTCATAAGTATTAGTATTAAAAGAATTATCTATTAAAGATTTGTCTTGGTAGATTTTTTGAGCAATTGCACGGGGAATTGTATCATCAAATTCATCATTTAAACTTCCCGTTCTGGCAAAGCGTCCCATTACCTCATGATTGCCAATGCAAGTAAACATGGGTGCGTGTTGAATTATTTGTCCACCAGTGTAGGTTGTTTTAACACCGTCGTGCGTCATTTCATATTTAGCACGACCTTGTAGACCGGGAAATAACGCACCACCACTATTATCATCAAACCATTCTGAAGCGCGATCGCTAACATTGACCAAATCACCCGCAAACCACACCCCATCAACCCGTCCAACCGTGTCTACCACCTTTTGCAGATTTGCCGCCGTCATCGGCTTTAATTGATGATCTGATGTGAGTAAAATTTTTAGTGGTGTATCCGGTTTTGGAGTAGCTGCGAGGCTAAAAACATCACTGCTAACAGTTTCGCCGTCTTCTCGCACACTTGTAATACGATAGTTTACCCGCAAACCAGGAGTTAACCCAATCACCTCAGCCTCATGCCGCCAAATGTTGCGTTGGACGGGTTTTTGATAAACTTGTCCGTCTTTGATTTGGTTTGCAACTCTTGAGTGTTGGTCTTCACGAGTGCGAGTGAGTTTGGTAGTATTTGCCTTAGCAGTTTGTTTAAGATTTTCGCTATAGGTTACTGTATGATTAACACCAGCAAACTCAGTAAACCAAACTACTCGCACTGAGGTTTGAGTTGGCAGTTGTAAAAATGGGTCGGTGAGCAATTGGGGTGCTGATGTCATAATTCTTTGCCCAAATGAACGCACACTAAACAGAGTAAAGCATATAACAAGCACAAGCATAGCCACCAAGAAAATTTTACGGCTGCGTAAACGTCTGAGCATGAGTAACATACTAAATTTTTTAGCGAATTCACCGACTGAACGCAATTTTATTATTACTCCCTTTCCACTACAAGCTTACCTCTAGCGCTGCTGCTACTCGCCCATGAACAATAAGGGTGTTAGGATATCTTTCACCAGCTGAATCTGACTTATGAAATTAGTTTGCTCCCAAAGCGATCTCAGTACAAATCTCTCACTCGTCAGTCGTGCAGTACCTTCACGACCAACTCATCCAGTTCTTGCCAATGTGCTGTTACAAGCGGATGCTCAAACTAACCAGGTAAGCTTAACAGCATTTGATCTTAGCTTGGGAATCCGCACCAGCTTTAACGCAGAGGTATGGCAAAGTGGTGCGATCGCACTTCCTGCTAAGTTACTTGTAGACATTACCTCTCGTCTTCCAGAAGGCGAAATCACTCTAGACGATGAATCGGCCCTCACAGGTGTTACATCCGGTGGAGAAGGGTTAATTGTCACACTCACACCTAAGAGTGGACATTACCAAGTCCGAGCAATGGGGCCTGAAGAATTTCCGGAATTACCTGTAATTGAAAATACAGAAGTAATCCATCTCACTACCACCGCATTAATTGAAGGATTACGCGGCTCATTATTTGCTACTAGTGGTGATGAAACCAAGCAAGTACTCACGGGGGTGCATTTAACAGTTAAACAAGATACTCTAGAATTTGCAGCTACCGACGGACATCGCCTAGCAGTTGTAGAAACTAGCAACGAGCGTCCTTTAGGTGGAACTAGTCAATTAGAAGTGACAGTACCAGCTAGAGCATTACGTGAACTACAACGAATGCTAGCTCATAGTGCCTCATCAGATGAACCTGTAGCTTTATATTTTGATCAAGGTCAAGTAGTGTTTGCATGGCAAAATCAACGCTTGACTAGTCGCACATTAGAAGGGCAATATCCTGCTTATCGACAACTAATTCCGCGCCAATTTGAGCGACAAGTAACAATTGAACGCCGACAATTCGTCAGTACTTTGGAGCGAATTGCTGTACTAGCCGATCAGAAAAATAATATTGTTAAGCTCAGTATTGACAGCGAAGCCCAAGAAATTACCTTATCTTGTGAAGCTCAAGATGTAGGCAGTGGTAGAGAGTCAATGCCAGCACAAATTTCTGGGGAAAATATTGAGATTGCTTTTAACATTAAATATTTGATGGAAGGCTTGAAAGAGTTACCATCTTTGGAAATTCAAATGCATTTAAATCAAAGCCTAACTCCAGTGATTTTTACCCCATTGGGTGGTTTGAAAATGACGTATTTAGCTATGCCGGTGCAACTTAGAAGTTAAGTTATAGGGCTTCTGAGTTGAATGTCGTACAAGAAGCCTACCCCGGCAAAGCTATGCTTTGTCTCCCCTTCCCAGCCTTTGAATGAAATTGCTAAATAATCTCCTCTACGGAAAATACTACTCTAAAACCACAAACCCTAAGTCCACCGTCTGACTCATTCCAGCTACGGCTAGCGCTGCGACACAGTTCTGCGTTGAAACTCCAAGAACCACCGCGTAGCACTCGGCGATTAATATCACCACCAACTTCCCAAGCTGTTCCATCTGAGGGTGCGTCGTTGTAATTGTTGTGCCACGAATCAGCGCACCATTCCCAAACTAGCCCGTGCATATCGTACAATCCAAAGGCGTTGGCGACTTCAAAACTACCGACGTTTGTTGTTTCTTTACGGAATTTGCTTTTTGGTTCGATAGTGCAACTGACTAACTCAGAGGTAATGGTTTCGCCAAAGTGAAAAGATGTTGTAGTTCCAGCCCGACAAGCATATTCCCATTCAGCTTCACTTGGTAAACGATAGTCGCGTCCAGTTTTTTCTGATAGTCTGAGACAAAATTCTACAGCCTCATACCAAGATACATTTTCCACTGGTCTATCTAAACCTTTGAATTTTGATGGATGGGGATTTAAAGCTTGTTTGACTTTGGGTAAAGCTGCTACTACTCTCCACTGTGCTTGAGTTACAGGAAATTTCCCCATAAAAAATGGTTCAACAGTAACTTTATGTCGAGGACGTTCGTCAGCATCTCCTTCAAACTCTGGTGAACCCATCATATAAGTACCGCCAGGAATCGATACCATTTCTAATGTGACAGATTTACCCAATTCTTCGGCAAAGAAGTTTGCATTACAACTCACGCGGTTTACTTCTCTACCACCTGTGTCTACTGTCACTACATCAAATTCAAAGTTTTCTAAGGGGGGTAATGGTACTATTACTTTTTGTGGTGGCAGCGATAAAATGGGTTGAGGCATCGAAACAATTTTTAGGGCAACAGGTTTAATGTTTAATGTTGCAAATTTTAAATCGTTGAGAACTTCTGCTGCTGTTTGATACCTTTCACTTGGTAAATGTTTTAGTAATTTATCTAAAATTTTGCCTAAGTCGTCGTTGATAGTAATACCTTTTTCTTGTAACCGTTCGCGCCACAACCACTTAGCGTTCATGGCATCATAAATAGGGTCATTAATCTGTCCAGAAGCATCCTGCAAGGGCAAATATCGAGTTAAAAGACGCACACAAGTTACACCCAAAGCATACAAATCACTGCCGTGACAAGCAAATCCAGCCATTTGTTCGGTTGGGGCATAACCAAGGGTATAAATTACTGTCGCTTGTCTTCCTATGCTGGTTTGTGTTACCTGTTTAGCACCGCCAAAGTCAATTAATACGGGTTTTTGATCACTTGCACGGCGGATAATATTTTCTGGTTTGATATCCCGATGAATGACATTATGAGTATGAATGAATTGCAGTACTGGCAATAAATCAGCTAAAAGTTCCCAAATTTGTGATTCACCATAAGTTTGTTGCTGAACTTCTTGTAAGAGAGTCTTTCCTTGAATAAATTCTTGTACGAGATACAAACTAGCACCTTGTTCAAAGTAAGCTAATAATCTGGGAATTTGGGTATGATTTTCTCCCAGTTCATACAACCGAAAAGCTTCTTCTTTAAAAAATTCTGCTGCTTTGGTACGTTGTCCTGTTCCCTGAAACTGTGGGAAAAATTGTTTGATAACGCAAGGCGCGTTTAGTCTATCTACATCTTCTGTAGAATATGTTCTGCTAAATCCACCTTCACCTAAAAGTCTTAATACGCGGTAACGGTTTCTTAGAAGTTTGCCAAAGTTGCTTTGTCCGCAACTCACGCAAAATCTATTGCTATCAGAGTTGAATGGATTTGAGCAATTGGGATTTTGGCAGATTTGCATAATGAGGGGGAAATAGCATCTTCTCCAAAGTTAGCCCCAATATTATCTAATTGAAAACAGTTATGTAGAGAAGCGAACACGGAAGTTTATTCATGTGCTTAAAATTGCTCTAATTTTCTCATTATTAAAGAGGCTTAGGGAATATCAAATAACTCAAAGGTATTGTGTTTAAAACTATCTTTTATATGAGAATATAAATATGATTAACAATTAAAAACAGTTAGATCAGAGCATTCAAACCCTGAAGAAAACTGATATCAGTGTCTTAGGCTTGCCGTAATGCACCCTACATTTTAAGATAGCGGTTTTTCACTATCTAAAAAAGTTCGTAAAGAACCAATTAAAGAATTAAAAACTTAAGAGAGTTACATAAGGGGATTTAAACCCTCAGTGAAACTATAGGTATTTGTAGATACAGGGGTATAAAACCCTTTATTTTACATAAATTTTATTGCCAATCTGACTCTCAATGCGGTTTGGATAAGCACTGTTGACCTTTGCTGTGAATTGAGAAAAGGGTAAATGTTTAAAATTACTAGCGTTGCTGAATTCAAGTATTAAATTGATTTTGCGTGATTTCAAAACCTTTGTAAAAATGTTACAATGCAACGTCTTTACACCAAGTTTCATACATCTAATCAGCTACGCTAAATTAACCTTTTCCCTTTCAGCTAACTGTGGAGGAGCAAAGAAGACAAGGAATAAAATAATAACTCCTAACTATAGATATAAAATAACTTAGTTGACCTTACGTTGGAAAGTGAATGTTCCAGACTGTCCAGGTTGAAGTGGCCCTGGAATTGTGTCTAGATAGGTGGTGATATCAACGCCTATCGCATCCGTTACTGCTGCTCCCAAATTTAGATAAGTTACAATTCCGGCAGTATCAATTGCAGTACTAAACACGTGGCTGGTATCTACTTTTCCATTGTTGTCATTATCTTTTGCCCAGTTATTATTAGTGGAATTACCATTTTCAGTAATAATGATTCCAATTGCATTCAGAGTAGCGTTATTTGAGCCGATAGGAACTGATGAAATATTGGTGTAAGTAATACGATACTCAATAATATTGCCTACGCCAGGCTTTTTCACTGTTGTACTAAAAGTGCTATCATTCACAGCAACAGCAGAGCCACTTCCTTGTAAAACCCGAGATTCTTTCACAAGTTTCAAGAAACCTGTGTAAACTTGATCAACCGTATTATTGTAAGATTCTCCAGAGTTAAAGGCTCCATCACTATTACTATCCACAAAAGCTCGAATAGTCACAGGAAAAGCTTTACCCGTATCTGTTGATAGAGGCGTTCCTGCTGGTAAATCTACAGTTACGGTGTAATCAACTGGCAAATTATTGAGGGTTGGTAGGGCAATTCCTAAGCCAGAAGTCAAGGTGAACACAGTGCCATTGTATGTGTAAGTGGCAACACTGACTCCAGAGGTCAAGGTTACAGTTGTACCTGATGGTAGGTCACTCGTATTGGTTGGGGTAACTGGTACTAATAAGACGTTACTCAACAGAGTTGGATCGGGGTTTAGTATAGTATTGAAGAAGCTCACAGCAGCAGGATTAATGGTAGATCCTGGCGGCAGATAGAGTGGAACGATCGCTGATTGGTTTGAAAAATCATTATTATTATCAGTTGCTCCCACAGCGTTAGGGAACAGGTGCGGCCCATTCAAAATCGAGGTTTGGGCTGTCATTGTAAAGGTGTTAACTTCTCCTCCAGGCCCTTGACCTGTGTTGTTATTACTAGTATCTGCCCCTTGAGAAGCAACATTTGCTACCCCAGTATTCGGAACATTTGAACCAACAGTACCATCATCATTAAAGTTGCTAGGGCTTTGGTCGCCTGACTCATCATAAACTAGCTGATTGAGTGCATCACCTTGAGTTTGACCAAAGCTTTGAGCAATATTAGAAATTGTAGCGGTGGAAGTTAGAACTCCATTTGTCACTACTTGGAAGGATAATCCATTCACTGTTGTACCTGCTGTAAGAGTACCAGATTTAACAAATCCAATACGAGTTACCAACGTTAAATCAACGGGGACAATACTAGTCCAAAGGGCATTGTTTGCTGTCACTAGTGTAGGTGTCACAGTGTAAATAACACTCCAACCTGTAGGAGGAGTAACTACGCTTGCTAAATGAGTATTTACGGGAATAGCATCAGATACCAAAATTTTGGCACCAATCAGCCCATCTACGTTGATGTTCGTACCTACCAAATTTGCGGGAGTTAATCCTGTACTACCTGTGGGACTTGTGGAATCAATTTTTAGACTCAAATCGTAGGTCAACTTATCATCACCCAGATTGTTGGGTGTACTGGAATCTGAATACCCAGAACGAACTTTTAAGACTTTAGCAAAAGCCTGTGGAATTGCAGAGATAGTAGTTGTTTGTATAGCACTAGCTTCTCGTTCTCCATTCAACGGTATCCCTGCTGTTTCTCCTGCTGTTCCATCTAAATTATCAATGGTACGGACTTCTGTAGCGTTTGAGCCATCAGGACTATCAGGTTGGTTCTGAGTAGTATTACTGTTATCGTTAGGGCCTGTGTCACCTAATAATACAGTGATAACAGAACCCGGCGTTGCTAAAAGATTAACTGTGACAGGAACACGTACTTTGACAAATCCACTGACAGGAATGGAACTAGTGGTAAAACCAGTATTAGGAATAGTAGTTTCAAATGTACCGTTACCATCTAAATCTGCGGTGATTGCGCCAGCTGTTGCTGACCCTGTAATAGTAGCTTTACCCGGAATGAAGAAACGGGTAGGATCATTCCCCACATTAGTGATCAAAAAATCGTAGTATAGCAAATCGTTAGAAACAACACTACCACCTGTTGTATCTGTCATACCTTGAGAAGCCACCGTAATTCCTGCTGTCTCTGCTACAGAAACTGTTACAGTATTAGAAGTAGTTTTATTAAGAACATTTACACCCAAATTATTCACGTAATTATATTCAGCAGTTGCAGTGTTGTCGATAGTAGTACCAGAGGTTGTACCATCTGCCAAAGAAGGCATTACTACTGTAAATGACCCTCCTAAAGAAATTGCTGCTACTAGTAAAAAACGGTAGTGATGAAAATTATGAGCAAAAAAGTTCCGTAATGGTTTCATAATTTATGAACTGATTTTCAGTTTTTGAGTTGTTGTTGTGTAACATCTTGCACCAGTTGTTTTAAAATATTTTTGTAGGTAAACACTGCTTTATATTTGCTTAACCCGTGATTCTAGAGATGTAAGCAATGCTTACTCTACTAATATTGAGAATGGTACAAGATATGTTTTCCTAGTACCTTTATCTACGAAACGCTATGCGACGCGTAACTTTTAATGAATATTACTCATAAACTCGCTAACAGAATTATTAATTGCTATTCTATTAATTAGGGGGTTGAGACATTTCATTAAGGTGGCTTTTTTTTAGCGAACTGTAGTAGTTGTAGGAATAAAAATGACGCAAAAATTACGGTCAAATCAAACCAAAAATGGATGAATTTGTTTTCTATTATTGTGTAACAAATTAAAACAAAAATTCCATAATATTTGATGGACTGTTTATTCAGTACAGACAATTAATCCACAAATTACAAAAATAAGTGGATGAAAACAAATTAAACATTAGACTTGTAATTTCAAAGTCCTATTACTGATAACTTTGATTTAAAGTAACATCATCTGTTTTTTATAAAAAACCAACGCTGCTAGACTGATTTGGTACTGAACTTTACATACTCTATTGTATTTGTAAAGCTTGATACTTTGCCACCGTAAACTCACTTAATTTAAAATATTGCTGGATGTTAAGCAATTGTTATAAATACTAAATTCTTGACCCTTAACTCTCACTACAGTTCGGTTAAGACAAAAACTAGATAGACTGAGGGTTATTACTGAAGTGTATTGAGATCAAATCAGGTACGGTACTCCAAGCCTTAGAAACTGCGATGCCATTAAAGAGGCGAAATCGTTAAAATTGATTTGACTCTTATTTGAAATTTTTATTCTCTCCAGAAATGCGAATTAATTCAGCTACAAGAGCAGCGATCGCAGATACTGTAATCAACATCACACTCAGCGCGTTAATATCAGGCTTGACTCCGGTTCTAATGCGGCTAAAAATTTCCATTGGTAGGGTATTATAACCGCTACCAGCAGTAAAACTGGCAATCAGAAAGTCATCTAAGCTGAGAACAAAAGCCAAGAGACAACCAGCTATAATACCAGGCATTAATTGAGGTAATAATACTTTAATAAAAGCTTGCGTTGGTGTAGCGCCTAAATCTAGTGCTGCTTCTTCTAAGTGAGGATCTAAATTGCTCAGTCGTGAAGCAACCACAAGTCCGACGTAAGCCAGACAAAACACGATATGTGCTGCAACTATTGTCCACAAACTCAAAGGGATTGCAAAGGCTGCTAGACATACTAGGGTAGCCACTGCGATCGCAATATCGGGAATAATTAATGGTAGGTAAGCAACACCACGATACAATTTCTTACCAAGAAATTCGTAACGCGCCAACCCAACCGCCATCAAGGTTCCCAGTACTGCTGAAATTCCCACTGCAAAGCCAGCAACTATTAAACTGTTTTGCAAAGCTGATAAAATGCGATCGTCACTGAATAACTTGCCATACCAGTCGAGAGTGAATCCTTGCCAAGTTGCACTGTAAGGTGACTGATTGAAGCTATAAAAGCTAAGTACCAGTATGGGCAGGTACATGAACACAAACATCAGCAGTGAGAAAACCGCCTGCCATGAGACACGCGGTTTTTTGAGAGGTGGAGAGATATTCACGTTTATATTTGATTTTTATTGATAGCAACACAAAATATCATATTTATTGCAATAAGTCAATAAGCTAACTCGCTTCTCTCCCTTTTGCCTCCTGTTAAAAGCTTAGATAAAATTCACAATAAAACTTCAACTCTTCTAATTTCAAAGTACCTATTTTACGAAAATGTTTCCTTTGGGTAGCTACGGGTTATCCTTTAGAGTACGGAAAGCCGTCCAAAAAGTCTCTATGTAAATCATTCTTTAAATAACGTTTTAAAATTAGATAATTGACAGGCGATAGTAGACTATTTTCGTTCATTATCACCATTTAATTTAGATTTTGGCTATTTTAGAAAATTGCTATTTATAATTTATTGTACTAAATAACCAAAAATCGATAAATTAAAATGTATTTACCTCTTTAGGAGAGGGTAATTTCCGTACAAAGATAGACAAAGGATATAGAAATAAGAGCATAAGATTTTGAAAGAGTGTTAATAAACTTGGTATCTAAAATTACTTTATGATGCAAAGTGAATTAATTACAAGCACTAGAACAACAGAAAGAAAAAACTTTTAATTCAAGTTTTATTTGTTAGGAGGTTTGTGATGCGAATAGCTCAAATAGCGCCACTGTGGGAGAGAGTTCCACCTCCAGCTTATGGTGGTATAGAGTTAGTAGTGGGGTTGCTTACTGATGAATTAGTTCGACGCGGACACGAAGTAACTTTATTTGCATCGGGAGATTCTATCAGTCTGGCAAAACTAGTGTCAGTTCATCCCCGTGCCCTCAGACTTGATCGCACTATTAAAGATTACAGCATTTACGAAATGCTGAATCTAGCTTCGGTTTATGAACGCGCAGAAGAGTTTGATATTATTCACTCCCATATAGGCTGTGGGGCGCTGTCCTATGCGAATCTCGTCACAACTCCTACGATTCATACGTTGCACGGGATTTTTACCCCGGACAGCGAAAAGATGTTTAGTTTTGGTAAAAAACAACCCTACGTTAGTATTTCTGATGCACAACGAGAACCAAGGTTAGGGTTAAACTGTATAGCAACCGTCTACAATGGAATTGATGTCAGCAGTTATAATTTTCACGCCCAACCCGAAGATCCGCCCTACCTAGCATTTTTGGGTCGGATGTCTCCTGAGAAGGGAGTACACTTAGCAATAGAAATTGCAAAACTTGCTGGTTGGCGTTTGAAAATGGCAGGTAAGATTGATGCCGTTGATGCGGAATACTTTGAGAAGGAAATCAAACCGCACATTGACGGCAAGCAAATTGAGTATTTGGGTGAAGCTAACCATGCTCAAAAAAATGCCCTTATGGGAGGTGCAGTCGCAACTCTATTCCCCATCACTTGGCGAGAACCCTTTGGATTGGTGATGGTGGAGTCAATGGCTTCAGGTACGCCAGTGATTGCGATGAAATTGGGATCTACTGAAGAGGTAATTTCTCACGGCAAGACGGGTTTCCTCTGCAATAATACTCAAGAATGCATCAGTGCCATTGATCGGGTAATAGAATTAGACCGCTACGCCTGTCGCCAGTATGTTCAAGACTGTTTCAGCGTTGAGCAAATGACTGATGGCTATGAGGCGGTTTATCAACAAATAATAGCAAAACGATTTTCTCAGAATGGGCGTTTCCGCAGTTTGATTGGTTTAGGTAGCGATCGCACTTAAATATCACATTTGTGTAATATTACATGTTTTTAACTAAATAGAATACAAACCATAGTAGGAACGCACAGATGTGCGTTCCTACCAAATCAAGCGATAGCTCCATTTTTCTACAGTTCTAGCACTGACTCCTGGAACTCTTTCTAAGTCTTGTAAAGATGTAAATTTTTGCTGTTGACGGCTAATAATTATCCGTTGTGCTAACTTCTTACCCACACCAGGGAGAGTTGTCAATTCTTCTAGATTTGCAGTGTTAATATTTATTTCTTTAATTGCTTGTAGTTCACTTGATGAATAACTTTTTATCTGAGGACACCGTGTTTGTTCTACTTTAATTTTTTCTTGAATTCCTGGTGGTAAGCCTGGTTTAACTTTGGCATAAAGACGAGCAAATTCGCGCACATAATGGGCAGCAACTATGGGACTTTGAATCACTACAAGCGTCTCATCATTACCATTATTGGCAGCATCTGACCAATTATGAGAACCTGTAATTACTGTTTGATTATCAATAACACCAAATTTATGATGTAATAAATCGCCTTTGGGTAACACAGGTACACCTACGGTTGTAATTGGATTTTTCCAAGGATGGTTATCAACTTCATATTTACATTTGTTACTGAGAGCAATCCCCATCATATCCAATGCTTCACTATAAGGACGATAGGCAAATTGTGGTTCAATTAAAGCGCGAATTTGCACACTTTGTTGATGGCGTTTTTCTAAGATATTGGCAAGAAGCTGATCAGAAAACACAAATAACGCCATATCAACAGATTTGGTTGCTGAATCTAAAGTTTTGCCAATTAAACCATTACTACTGTTACTCCAGGGTTGAGTTGGGGAAGTAGGCGAAAACTGCACAGTAATTTGGGTGTTCCCTAAAGTGATTTGTCTAGGTAAACGCATCGGTTTTTCCAAACCAAATTGACTATCTGGTTTACCTCCTGGGCCATCTCCCCACATGACATTAAACTCTTCTGTAAATAAATATGCTAGTTCTGCGCTCTCAATCTGCAATAAGTTATTGGCATTGCCTAAGCTGCTGGAATTTGTGAAATCACCAGAAGTATCGCTTAAAGTAAAATTGGCTGAAGTAATAATTACAATGCGATTATCTACAATCACAAATTTGTGGTGCATCAAACTGCTACCGGCTGAACCATCCGCTTGATCATCTATCCAGGGAATTTTGGCATTTTGCAAAACTATCAAAGCATCTCTTTGATTTATTTCTGCTGGACTGAGTTGATTATCTTGGTTAATATCGATAAATTTGCGAAATTCGTTATAACGTTCCTGTTCCCTTTTATCTAACTTACCTACTTCAGCAGATGTTAAGCTACTCCAAGGTCGGCTATAGGTATTTTCTAAAATTATCCTGACTTTTACCCCAGCTTTTTGTCTATCACCCAGTGCTTGGGCAACTTTGGGTAAACGTAATTCTTGCACCGCCACATCTACTGTAGACTTAGCTTGTGTAATAGCATTGACAATCTGTTTTTCTAAATCATCCCCAAGACGAATTTGCTGACGGTAAGGTTCTTTGTATTCTGAAGACTCAGAATGGTTAAAGTAAACTTGAATTAATGGATCTTGTGGTAAAGGTGCTGGACGTTGATTGGAAGACTGGACTCGTTGACAAGCAACAAGAGGAAATATCAGTAAAAAGATATATAAACAATATCTTCGTCTAGAGATAAGTTGCACTGTAATCTGTTAAAAGTGGATTAGGAGTGGACATATTTATCATTCCCAAAATTTTGTGTTCTGAATTAAGTAGAAAAATAACTTTCCAAGTAAAGGGAAAAATCCACTGTTAGAGCATTACAGAGATTTTTTCACGATTTGTCCACTCAAACTATATATACTGACAAGATCAGCAGCCTACTACCAACGTGTGTTCTCACCATTATCGGTTATATGCAAATTTATCTAGATTACAGCGCCACTACTCCGACTCGAAAAGAAGCGATCGCAGTTATGCAAACAGTCCTCACCGAACAGTGGGGCAATCCTTCCAGCTTACATGAGTGGGGGCAAAGGGCTGCAACGGTTGTGGAACAAGCCAGAGTCCAAGTTGCTGGATTAATTAACGCTGTCGATCCAGCATCAATAATCTTTACATCTGGTGGTACCGAAGCAAATAATCTGGCGATTATGGGGGTGGCTCGGTTGTATGCTGTTCCTCAACATATTATTATCTCTAGCGTGGAGCATTCAGCAATTTCTGAAACGGTAAAGTTGCTAGAAATATGGGGTTGGGAAGTTACGCATTTATGTGTAGATGTTAAAGGCAAAGTCAACCCCTTGGATTTAAAGGCGGCGTTGCGACATAACACAGTTTTAGTTTCTATCATTTACGGTCAAAGTGAAGTTGGAACTGTGCAACCGATCGCAGAACTGGGTAAAATTGTGAGATTGCATGGTGCTTTGTTCCATACAGATGCGGTGCAAGCTGCGGGACGCTTACCCATAGATGTGCAACAACTACCCGTAGACTTACTTAGCCTTTCCAGTCATAAAATATATGGGGCGCAAGGTGTAGGGGCGCTATATCTGCGTCCTGGTGTGGAATTGATGCCCTTACTGGGTGGTGGTGGGCAAGAAATGGGACTGCGTTCTGGTACGCAAGCAGTACCGATAATTGCGGGGTTTGGTGTAGCAGCAGAATTAGCAGCCAAAGAATTGGCTACAGAAACACCACGGTTAATTGAGTTACGCGATCGCGCCTTTGCCCAATTAGCTGAAATTCCTGGTTTAATTGCTACAGGGGATGGCTGCGATCGTTTACCTCACCATATCAGTATGTGCTTAGAATACGCCGATGGGGAAAAACTTAGTGGTAAAACCTTGGTACGACAGTTAAACCTTGCTGGCATCGGCATCAGTGCTGGTGCTGCCTGTCACAGTGGTAAACTTAGCCCTAGTCCGATATTGTTAGCGATGGGTTATTCCGAAAAAGCTGCTTTGGGGGGAATTCGCATCACATTGGGGCGTGATACGACTGAAGCTGATATAGATTGGACGGTAATGGTGTTGAAGCAAGTTTTGCAGAGGCTGATACCGGATTTATCTTTAGTTTAGCGTTAAATCAAATGTGACAAATCAAAAATCGTTGGTTGTGTTGGTAGTCTGTACCCGCAAATGTATGATTTGTTATGCGCTTCCTCAACCATCAGTTCTCAGAGTAAGGGACCCAAGCACGAGATGAGCCAAATCGTCAGCTTTTTTGGACTGTTCTGCTGCCAAAGTTCGTAGCGTGAACTCTTGCTCAACAGCGTCCCCAATTGTATTTTGAAGTTCCTCTGGGGGGACAATAATTTTTAATTCTAATAGCTTTGATGGACTGATTCGCTGTCGCCCTGTTGCTCCGGTAACATTTGCTGTGGCTTGACGGGTAAAATGGTCAGAACGTAAGGCTCGAAATAAGTAATAGAGATTTATTTCAGCTTGCGGTTTCTTCCTTAAAACGATAAACTCAGTTGATGCAACTGCATTTGTCAAATCTTGTGTTACCAATGCTATCTTTTTGTTTGCCAAGCTAGGCATAATCTTTGCAAATAAAATGTCGTGTTTTTGGAAGCGATGTTTCGTGCTTCTTATATCTCTCCCTTTTCTAGCTCTAAAGGTTAAGATATGTCCATAAATATCATCTACTTCTCTTAAGTCTATATATTCAAATATTTGCTCTATATATCTATTAGATTGAGTTTTAACACTTCTTGACACTATATCTACAAAATTACCCAACGGATATTGCTCAAATTCGCCTATTTGCTCATGTAGATATTGTGTATACGCAGCACCAGCATCAACGGTATCAATATCATTTGCCGCTTCTTCAGTGATTGTTAAAATTAGAGGTTCTGTTTTGATTAATTCTATGCTCATTGCAAATTGTGCTTGATGTTATGATAGGCTTCAGCTATTACAGGCAAGTCATTCAAATCAATCTCTCTGTAGTACTTTGAGGTGATATCATATCCAACACGCTCCGCTTGAGCTAGAAAACGCTTTTTATTATCTTTAGCTGTTTTCATTAAGTACAAAACACAAGTCCTAGCATTAGAACCTCCAAATGGTTTGAATGACCCAACAGGCAAACTTATACAAGCATGAATATAAGTATTAGCCTTCATAAATTTTCGGACTTCTGTTTCTGAAACGCCACTTGCAACACCATGAGGCAGAATTACAAGTAATCGACCAGTTTCTGGTTTCAACAGGCTAATAGCTCGCTCTAGAATCAAATAATCAGAGCCTTGAGCAGCTTTACCTCGGCCTAAGACATATCTGTTGAGAGAAGTAAAATCTTCATACGGTATATTAAATGGTGGGTTAATAAGGATCACATCAAATTTTGTAGCATTATTGTCCTCAATCGCTGTCAAGTCAGTTCTGCGACCATCCGTATTTTCAAAGAAGTCATCCCGAATTGAATCACCTGTATAAATATGCTCGTATCCATCTCCATGCAAAATCATATTTATCCTGCACAGCGTAGCTAAACGTGGATTTATTTCAATTCCCCACAAATGATTTGTAACAAGATTGCTAACAAGCCGATCTTTCTCCTCTTTGCTAATATCAAGGGAGCGAATTTTTTTGCGGACATGAACAAAAGCTCTGATCAGAAACCCACCACTACCACATGATAAGTCAAGAACTTTTTCGCCAATCTGTATATCAGCAATTTCAACCATAAATTCAACCAATTGTCTTGGGGTTAAATACTGCCCTAAGTCGCCACGAAGTGTTCCTGTAAGAAAAGCCTCATAAACAGAACCAACTACATCACCACCAGCACCAGCCAATCCCAGAGGAGTTTTGAATCCATAAAGCCCAAAAGGCTCTAACTCACGAACAATTTTATCAACTGTTTCATTGCTTCTAATTTGGATTTGAGTACCAGTAGGAAAAACATTAAATGTTTGTTTTGCATCAGAGAACATTTGCTGCAAAGCGGTAAGCGGACTGCTACCTAACAGCCATTGAGAAGTGAAGCGATTTGTCGCAAGACCTTCAGAGGCTCTTTTTTCCTCATTGAACTTGCATGTAAGAATTTTAGTTAATTCATCAAAAGCAGACTCAGCAATAAGTCCTTCCTTAGCAAGCTCCTTCCGGCATTCCTTAAAAGCAACCTCTAAATCAGCTTTATTTTCAATAGTTACTAGCAGCCGTTCAGCAGCTTGACGCTTTTCTGTTTGGATTAAAGTACTAGAAATTGTAAGTACTAGACTTCCTAATTCCTGTGGTTCTGGTACAGCTTCCAAACCACCAATATCATCTTTGTCGAGGTAATACACCTCCCAATCACGCCCATTAGTCAGAACAGCAATTGGGGTAGGTGGTTCTAGAAGTTGAGCATATGAAAGCGCCTGATTAACGTCCTCTTCTTTAAGTCTATGTTGAATTCGTTTTGTTTCAACAACGAGAGCAGGTCTTTGATTAATGTAAACAACAATATCAGCTTGCTTTCTAAAGCGATGACCTGAAGTTCCTGTAATAGATACTTTTCGCCCTATTTGGTGTCTGGTATAACCAAGTCTTTGCAGGAAAGGAATAACGACGTTTTCAGCGCAATCATCTTCCGAGTTCAACGGTGGTGCGTTTCGGAATATATCTTGAAGAATGGCTTGTTTATTTAGTGGCATAGACTACTTGATTATCTGTTGACATAGGAGTGTAACCTACTGCAAAGCTAAATAATGCATAAATACCTACTATATCGGAGTTTTGAGCGATCGCAAAATCCAACACTCATTGATTATTTCATCATCGTCGCATTCCTTGGCAGAACTGCTAAGGCGATCGCAGCACTCTATGTCACTGCCTTTGAAAGCATCACAACAGTTTTTTACAAATAAGTAAAATTTTGAGCGTGTCTGCCATGTGATCGCGCAAATGGCAACCTTAAACTTTCCTGGTAGCGGTATTTTCGATGCTCTGATTGCTCAAGTTGCTGTCACGGCTGCCAAAAGGGTTAAATAAATCTTTTCCCAAAAGGTAATATTTTGAGTCATAAAGGAGTTCAAGCATGACTTATTTTGATTACTTTTGAGGCTTTTTTTGAATGAATAAATTCATCATTGGAATTGGGATGTTCGTTGGCTCTACGATTGGTAGTTACATCCCTGCATTGTGGGGTGGAAGTGTGCTATCATTTACCTCGATCTTTTTCAGCGTCATTGGTGGACTTGTAGGGATTTGGCTTGGATATCGCGTATCAAAATATCTAGGTTTTATCTGATCGGCGTATCGCTGAAAACTTTAAACGAGTCTTTTACCAACAGCTAAAATTTTGAGTGTGTCTTCTATGCGATCGCACTTCTTCAATAAATGGGCAAGCACTCAGGGAATCTTAACTGAGCAGTTTATTTTGCAAGGGTTCTCTGCTATCCTCTAAAAACGCTGCCCAGAAATAAACTTATTAGTCTTCTACCCAAGAAAAGCCAATCTAACCAAAATACAATGTGAATAGCTACTATTACCCAAAATACAACTTGGTATGAAACCTTGCTACTTTTGTGGCGTAATGTTCGTTGGGCGATGAATGCCCCCAACCATCCACCCATAAATTCACATAAATGTAATCTCTTTTCTGATATTCTCCAACGCCCCTGCTTTGCACGATATTTATCATCCGCATACTGTGCAAAGGTAATAAAACTCATTACAGGATAGAGAATCAGAGGGATTGGATTGAAAGTTGTTAATGCAAAATGTATTGCTCCCAAAGCCGGTAATAATGATAAAAGCAACACTTCAAATATTAAAGAAGATTTCGCTGTGGGTTTGAATGTTGCTTTCTCTATTGCAGAAAGTGAGATTCTCAGTATAGGTTTGGATACAATTCCCTCAATGAAAGCGTTGCAAGCATGAACTCTTCCGTTTTTATCAACCGTTAGCTGATAGCAAATCACATCACCAACTTGTGGACGATGATTTGTTTGTTTGAGTGCAGTAATATGAAGAAAAACGTCTTGATTACCATCACTGGAGCGGATGAAGCCAAAGCCCTTGTCATCTTTCCATGTTGTTAGTTGACCTTTACGCAAAACAGGTTTCATAAAAGACGCTGATATTAATACTTTATTATTAAGATTCCCATATCAATACCAACAGACAACATAAATCCTGAACCTGTCTATAGATAACCTTCAAGTTACTGTCAATGTTAGATTCGCTACCGTAGTAAGCATTTCAGCTAGATTGCCGCTCTCGTAAGTCAACAATAAATAACTCCTCCCCGCAAGCGGGGCTATCGTGTACACACAAGTCTTTTACAGTGGCTCCACAGACTTTTAATCCCCCTAACCCTTCTAGAAAAGCAAAGCTGTTTCATTGCCTCAAAAGCTCAAAAAAGACTTGTGTTGTGAACGAAAGTACTTGTGTATACACCGTAGGCTCTTCGGGAGGGGAGACAAAGCATAGCTTTGGCGG